>NZ_SRYB01000009.1:0-141091 GCF_004793975.1 Lepagella muris | reverse complement strand
ATCGTTATTTTCCTTAAAAAAATTCACAAATCAAAATAGTTTAGACAACTTCATTGTAAGACTCGCTATAATATTCATCTATTGTAGCGGAAAAACGGTCATCTTCATCTGCTTCAATGGTATCTTCAGACCATCCGGGCTTTTTAAGAATGTCCTTACGTTCTTGCTTTAAGGCGCGTCTGGCACCTTCAAGGGTTGCCCACAGAGTGAAAGAAGTATAGTTGTCTGAAGGTCGAACACCCTCATATTCAACTGTTACACAGAATACTTCCATAGCTATGAGAATAAAGGCTTTTCGCCGTTATAGTTTTGGATAATCCATTCCAGCAAGAGCTTGCGATTCTTATCGTCAAGGTCTGCATAGAACTTGACCATATAGGTGTCAGGATCCTGAGTTCTGGTAGCGTGTTGCCACTTTCCCAGCATGTGACTGATATGACAAGTCCATTTCACTTCTTTGAGAAATTCCGGCACATTTACCGTATCTGCACCACCACCGGGAAAGGTGACAGTCATTGGAACTACCTTGTAATTCCAGCCATGAAACAGCCATTTATTGATGGCTATCATAGCGATTTTAAGATTTTCAGTCATAGCTGTTATGCGATTTTTGATATAATTTTTGAAGTATTAGACTTAATCAATGATACTATTCTGTCAAAGTGTTCTGGAACCTGGTTGTATTTGCCACGGCATTGGAGGACCGAGAAGTCCTCTAAAGAAAATTCTATAGTTGCGATTGACACACCATTAACCAGGGCATGAAAAATAAGCACATTGTCGTCAGAATAATACCTATTAGTGAAGACACAGTGGTGCATATATTCACCCTCTTCTACAAATTCTTCTACCGACTGAAGAGGTTTGACCACAATTTCCTTATCGACAAATTCCAGATCTAAAAATATTGATTTGGCTTTCTTATATCGAGCTTCATCAACTTTGTGATTAACCTCATAGCGTTGTAAAGGTGTCATTTGTCTCTCGCGCTCTCTTCGTCTATCTGCTTCATCCATCTTAGCTCGCTTTTTAGCAATCCATAAATCATGAGCCTCTTTAAGATTGTCAGGACAGATGAATTTTGGATTTCTCAAATCTTTCCCACAGTATTCAAGAGCGTCGAGCATATCATACCAAGTTGAAGGGTCTTTAATCTGGTATTTGTGCCGGAAAGCGACTTTTGCAGATGGCCAATATTTAACAAACTCATAATGTTTTGCCAAAGAGAAAGCCACCATTTTGTATTGACCAAGTTTCCATGCCGTTTCCGTCTTGTTATCAGTCAAGAGCCTTTTGAAAAGTGTATATGGCGAACAATTATGAAAATTACCAGCATAACCATTTCGTTTGATTTCAGGAATTACCGATGAATGACCGACAACTTTCCAAGGGGTTATCATATGACCGGGACCTTCACTTCTAATCTCCATATCACTATCCCAATTCCAGCAATCACAATAATAGGAAATCCAGTGTCGGGCACGCCCAACTATTGTGAGTGTGCCATCAGGGGAAAGCCATCGTTGAAATGCCTCACAAATCCAATAAGTCGGTTTATCGCCTTTTCTCAAATTGGTTTGCATAAAGAACATCCGAACAATTTGAAATCCCTGGCACTTAGTGACGACTGCAAAATATGCTTTATCACAGAAATTTCTCTTGCGGGTTTTGTCAACCTCCAGCTTTGCAGAGCAATGAGGACACACAACCTTTTTGGCTTCTGCCCCAGTCCAAGTGTGGCCACAATCCAAACATTCATATCCCCTCTTAGGACTGTATTTGGCTATATGAATAGCGATTTTTCTAACAGCTTCTTTATACTGATAGTCGCTTAACGGAGAAAGAGTTTGAGATAATGCCAAAATCTTTCTCTGAAGTTTAGTCTTTGGTTTCATCCTGTAATTACGATGTATTGATTAGAAAATCGGAATATCCAGAGGCTCCGGGATATTGGGATCAACAGCAGCTTTGGGTTTTCTGGGCTTACGCTGCTTAGGCTTTTCAGGAGATGAAGCCGGCTCAGGTGAGGGGCTTTGTACGGCTTCCACTTTATTCTTAGGGCCATCTACCACGATGTCATCTTCATCATAGTAGTGGACTGCCAGTCCAAACACCTCATCATCGGAAACACCGACACAACGCTCACCTTTCGGCTTGTTCTTTTCGACTTGCTGAAAGATGTACTTGCAGCACTCTTCGATACTTTTATTTGGTTTAGTGTATGATGCTGCGAACTGAGGATCTTCTTCGGCGCGCTTGTCAAGATATTTCTTGATTGCTGTTTCAAAAGGGGTAAATTCCATATTGAAAGATATTTATGAGTTAAAGAAAAAGAATGTATATTTTGTGTTTACTTCCACTTTTGCGGAGGAAGCTAACTGCCTGATTGCGAATTTGAAATTGTTGGCTTTGAAAGTGTGTTCAAAACCATTTGGAGGTTCGTGATGGGTATATCGGATATGCACTTTAGACCCCTCAATTACCTTATTGATTATCACTGGATTGACATTCAATTTTTTCTTGTGTTTCCAGTAATATAAGGTAACATCATTAGCTTGAAGCGATTGATAGTCATCTATTCTAAGCAATTCATATTCACTTATCAATCTGTTTGTCAGACCCAATAAATAATCCGGTAATGGATTTGTTGAGTCTTTCTCCTTTTCACTATATTGCGATTCAAGTGTAAGTAAAAGAGTCTGCATCAATTCTATGGAATTAATGCAATTATTTAATTTTTGTTTACAGTATTCAATAATTTGAGGTTCTATTTCTGCAACTGCCTCATAATTTTTTGCTCGTAATAATTCACGAACATTATCAAGGTCGGGGCGTTTCATAAAAGTAGAAATTGAACCCCTTTATCCCTAACTCGCTTCGCTCGCGGTCGCTTCGCTCCAAGGGTTAAAGGGATAAAGGGGTTAAGGGTTAATGAAATGCTGCCACGGCACGGACGTAGCCGCTGTCCTGCACCTTAGCGCGCCAGTCGTGGAGGTCGCCGTCGTACAGGGCCAAGCCCCAAGCGCCCGTCGCCGAGCCCTCAGTGCTGGTCCAGTACCAGCCATCTTTTATGCGGCTACCGCCGCTAAGTTCGATGGCGGCATTGATTGACCGCTTATTAAGATAGATAAGGTAGAGTTCGGCGACTGACGGAATCCACTCGTCATCCTTCAGCTCTATGCCGGTGCCGATAGACTTGATATGCTCAGTGTTGGCTTGACCATTCCAGTCAGCAACTGCATCGTCATATTCTGAGATGTAGCCGTCATAGTTGGTGTTGTCTTTCTGATTGGTGAGAGACTGTTCCGGGTAATCCTCCAGATTGACCGCGATAGCATGACTGCCCATTACCACACCGATACGTTTGACAGTCTGTGTCGGAGCGTTACGCTTTTGGTAGTCGAACATTTCAACGGTGTTATCCTCGTAGATGTAGTAAACGCCATCGTTGAGGATAGCCTGGTGGGAGCCTTCAGATTGTTGGATATCTATTTTGATTTGTTCACTCTCCTTTACAGGAGATTTGATGAAGTCATACACTGCCGGCGCTTCTTCACCGAAGTCACTGTAGAGAGCGAGTTTCAACTTCTCATCTGTCGGGAGAGAAGCATAGATTACTTTTGCGATTTCGTCTGAGATCATATTGTTATACTTTTAAGTGATGTGTTATTTACCTTTGCTGAGACACACAGCCAACTTGTCGAGGTCGTTAGTGCCGAAGTGATTTTTCAGTTCCGCAACCACTGAAGGCTTCTGGTGCTGAAGCAGTTGCTTGATAGTAGAAGGGTTGCCGCCTCGATATAATTCAAGGCAGTTCATCGCTTGTGAAGTCATATTTTAGAAGTTTATATGGTTTTTATCTGAATAGTCTCGTGATGTTGAAAAATTGGAATGGGAACGAGATTTTTAAGAGTTTTTAAGGAATAGTCACATCCTGTACCTCATCAGTTTCAGGAATTTCGTCGATAACGTATTCCAACTGACCGTGTGCTATACTGGTCAGCTCTTGCTCATCGTCAGACCAGCCATCTTTAGGAAATCCATAGACTACTACACAATCGAAATTATCAATGACGACGCGAGTAACATAGAAATCCTCATAACTTTTCATCCATTTGGTTGAAGCTGAAATGATGGGAGCATTGTTTCTTTCCTCCGATATATGGTCATCGTCATCATCATTTTCAGTATGGATGAATACATATTCCTTTCCATGAGCTTTTACAGCGGCTTTAAGCTCATTCTCAGTACAAGCATCCAAATATTTGTACTGGTTATAAAAATCAGTATGTTTCATTTCTGGAAATCTTTAATTGTTAATCGTTTGAATTGAGTGTCAGGTGGCACACATTGCCAGTGCAAATTGCTCTGACTATAATCGCAGTAAACGAAAAGGAAGTGCTCAATCAGTTCATCCTCATCGTCTGGAATTTCATAGAAATAGTCATAATGACCATTGTCAATCAACCACTGGGGAAGATCGCGTCGCAACCATCCCCACTTCACTTTGATAATGCCCACCTCCGGAGAAATAGAGTCAGCATTTATGATTGCAATATGAAGTTCGCCTTCTAACAATTGTTGATGCTTTTCTCCCCATTCGGTCATTAATCTCTGATTTATGGGGCGTTGTTCGGGGAAGTATGGATGAAATTCGAGGTCCACTGTTTCCTGAAATGCCTGGTCAATCGCTTCGGCGGCAGATACTCCAGATTTTCTATAATGCGCATAGCGTTCTTTGTAGAACTTATTGTAAGCCCAGCGCCATGCACCATCAGATATATGTATATGTTCCATATCACCAGCAATTATCAGATACATAATCAGCTATTTCACATGCCTCTCGCTCTGCCAGCTCATCAGGAATGTAGAAAAATATTTCGTTATCAAGCCGTTCTGCGCTTTTATCAACAGGCATTCCTGTAGCAGAATCAATTAATTGGTCCGAGAGTGATTGAGTAGCAACTGTTACTGTCATAAACTCCATGTTCTCGGCTGACTCTTCTGTTTCTTGATCTAAAATATCGACTTGAAATAACGGATATTCTTTACCATTATAAGAAATATAGTCATTCGGTTTCATAGTTATGAATTTTTTGGAGTTTCGCCCATTAGGTCCACTGCAAGACCATTTGGGCATAGATTATCAAACCAGTGCCATATCTCAAACCGGGAGGTGCCAGCCTCCCAGAAGTAGAATGGCTTTTCTATCTCATCATCAGTGTTTATGGGAATATCACTGAACGCACCCCACATTTCCTGAAGCTCCCATTGGCAAGGATGTTCTTCGATAGTGGCTTTTATTTTAGCAAGTATGTAAGGGCTTCGTGGCGCATCAGGATCGAAAAAACCACCCTCTTCGGGAAAAGTGTAGAGGCGTTTATCGTTTTTTGCCTCAAAATATCTTGTCATCCACCAAGGCTCCATACCAAATCTGGATTCATGATATTCCAGGAGAACCATAAATTGACGGATAGGACAGTCTGCATCCTCCATACGGTAATAGTGACCACCAGGGCCATCACAATCCCTGCTATAATGACCAGGAATCTTGCAGTCAGCAATCCATTCGCCCCATTGATTCTGGCGTACAGCAATCACTTTGCCACCCCAAGGAAAATAGCTAAGAGTGCTATTCATTTGCTGTTCAACCAGCTCTTTTGTAATTTCTTTTGTGACCATAGCATTTATTTTATTCCAAAGAATTGATAAGCAGCCATTCTTACCTTCATCTCATCATCAAAGGTGGCGCAACCGCACTGGTCATAGGTGCATTGCTCGCCAAATACATGATATAATCTACCGAAAGTATAGTAAGGGTCGCCTTTATAGTCTGTCCGTTCTTGAACTGAAACAGCGACCAATTCATGTGAGTAAGATTCTCTGATGAAAATGAGGATGGATATTTTATTGGCTTTTGCATAAGCTCGCATAGCCTTTTGTTTGAATACTTCCAATTCCTCTTTTGATTGTTTTATACCCATTTGAGTTTAGCTTTTTGACGCACTTGAAGGTCTTTATAACCAATGCTTTTTAACTCATTAAAAAGAGGCAGATACTGAGCTTCTGTAGCAGGCTTCGTCTGCTGAATCACACCATAATAATCTGCATCTCCATGTTGTCCGATGTGCATATAAGACATCGTACCGCCAGTTCGCTTATCACTCTCTTCAGGAAAAAGGGCGATAACCTGACCGTCAGGATAAATTCTAAAAACTACTTTCATCCTACATAGCCATTTCTATATGCCCAAAGCATAGAGTGATTGTAAAAAATCGGATAGCCGTATGCGACTTTGACTATTTCAAGTTCTGGGAAGATTTCTGCAACTCTTTCATAATCTTTTGTACGCGCGATTGTTGAATTAACCAACACTTTTTTCTCAGATTCAAGTAAAACTACGAATGTGAGACACCCCATTCCGTTATTCCATTTTTTACAAAAGCTGCCGTCGATGTCGAAGCGATATTGCCTCGACATCTTTTTCAATTTTTTAAGTCGTTCTTCCATATTTTTAGAATGTTTCAGGGAACAATGCCATGCCAATCCATCTCATCTTCAGTCGCCTCTCTATAAAGCAGGAAGCAACCACCGATTGAAGAGTTGTAAAGAAGAGTGTAAACGCCGTTTTCATCGGAATAAGATGTATCGCCCATTTTGGCAATCATCGGTATCTCTTCGGTAAGCTCATTCTCTTCATCATCCCAGTCACTGAGATAGTCGATAACTGGCTGAGAATTGCCTTCACAATATCCAGCCCTAATCCCACTAAACACAGCTTCTATCCTATTGTAGTCCTCATCAGTGCTTTGAACGAACCTGATTTGGGAGTATAGTTTAGTTTTCATATTTATTCATTTGGCTTGTTCATAAATACTTGGCTCACTTGTAACATTATAAATGTATGAGCCACAGCGAACTAACAAAGCGTTACGTCCATAGAATTTTTGCTTCATACCGATAATTGAACCACTACGATGGAAGTTGGGGAAGCGTGAAATATTTACACGCTTCCCTTCCGCAACTGTCATTGATTTTACTTTCATTTTTTGTCCTGATGGATTTGACGTTTAGGACTGTGAGAATTATGATGGTAAGGTAACGGTTCCCCGGTCCAGCAAGACTCAAATCCGTCGCCCATAATTACCATTCCTCGGTCTATCTTTTGCTTGTAAGCCTCTTCAAGCGTAAAGACGGTATAAGCCGGAATATGATACTTGGCATCAGACTTTGCCATTAGCTTATCTAAATCCTCCCAAGTAATATGAGAGCGATATGAAGCGTCCTGCCAGTTGAACACAACTCGTTTGACGTGATCATAATAAATCACATTGTCTATCGGAAGCCCTGCATCAAGGATGAAGAGCATTATATCCCTTTTAACCCTCACTTTCTCAGTTTGAGTACGGGCCTCTTCAATAATTTTTTGACGGGCTTCATTAAACTTACGTTCTTTTTCTTCTGCTGCTCGCTGGGCTATAGCTTCCTCGGTATAATAGCCTTCGGACAGTCTCTGCTCTATTTTTTCAAATAGGCCTTCAGGCATTTTATACAGACGCTCTTCTTCGGGAGTATAAGGGTTAACCCACGTTTTCCCGGTCAAATCTTCAAGTTCCTGAATGGCTAATTCAGCTTTTACCTTTGCACGCTCTGTAAAACCTAACTTGTAGAGTAAGTAAGTGAACTCTTCTTGGTCCACTGCTTTGAAAAGCCTAACAGCTTTTTCTCCATCCTCTTCGGTTATCCACCAATCTTCCATTACAGCTTTGGTGTTGCCCTTAGTAAGATAATAGAACCCGTTAGCGAATGGGTGCATCGACATACCCTCTCTGTTACGACAGTGCATCTCCACAAAAGATGCATACTGCGGAAAATAACGGAGAATTTCATCATGAATACAGTCACACATATCATCGATACGACGACCATTTTTAGTGATGCGAACAATCTCTCCAGTTACACTGAAATCGAAATGTTTATTGTTGCAATCATCATCAAATGAGATTTTGACTTTTATCTCATACTTTTGACCGTCCCGCATGAAATACTTAGTTTCCGAATATCTCAGGGCGGCATCTCTTATTTCTTGTGATACCATTTTATTTACGTTTTATTGCTTTGATTTCCAGATAATACGGCAACCCTCCAGTACCAGCCTCTTTATTGAGATTAAAATGATATTTAACCTTAACAGGCATATACTGGTTCTGATGTTTTGAAATAATGCGCTTGATTGTCTCTTCATTTATCTGAGCACAATACTCAACTTCAAACGTGGCTTTATCAGTGCCCAATTCCTCTTCAATATTGAGTCGCTGTGCAATCGCCACCACACCACTAAAATTATCTTTGAAGATGAATTGCTCTCCAGTAGCAATGACAGTCATCGGACCGTCGTGATTTTTACAGTTGATAAATTCCATTGGTTATCATTTAATTTCTTTGAAGAATATCGGATATTTACCCAATTCTGAGCAGCAGTTATAGTTAGTGAAACTGAGGACATCGCTGTCAAATGAGTCGCCCCACCATACAGCGTGTTCCTTATCAATGGGATATGGAGAAACCCATATACCATCGACTCTGCAAAGGCAGGGAAGCAGATAAACTGTTTCCCCAGCCTCATACAATTTGCGCGCTTGGGTCTTGTTGATTTGCTTGATTTTCTTTTTCAAGCTATTGGAGTATATCGGATTTGGATATCGTAACATTTTGATTGTAGATTAAGCGGATTTTAGACTGTATTCCGAAATCACCTCATCAATGAGTTCTTCGGTTTCCATAAAGAATCCCCAGCAGGAGCCGACTTCTTCCCATTCGACATCCTCTTCATCCTCACGATCATCATCGTCATAGACTTTAGTGAATGGCACTTTCTTTTCAAGAACATAGCCTTTAACATCGCCCCACATCCACATTCCAATTTCTTTGACTTCCAAGTCAATAAGATAATCGGCGTGTTCTTTCCAAGGCTTACCGGTGTCTCCGACCATTTTGTCATATCGTTCTTTCGACATATAGGCTATGCCCTTCACCAAATCTCCCTGAGAATATCCGGTGGTACTCCATTCTTTGATGACAAAATCCTTAGCGCAGTCTTGAATGAGCGATATGAGGTCATCTTTACTCAGACACTCGACTAACTCAGGGCGAACATCGTACTTTTTGAGGTCAAATGGCTCAATCTCATATCGAGTGTGCCAACCGCCCAGCCATTCTTCCCATGTCTGTAATTTCCACTCACGCTCGTGTCGATCATAGATGAAGCGCAGACCGTCAATCTCACCTTTTTTGTAGTAATTGATTATGTCTTTTTGCTTCACAACGTTTGCCGCCATATAGCGCAGTGCATCTTCCAGAGAGTGCCGATTTTCAAGGAACCAGTCCTTCCAGTTACATTCCTCGTGAAGAATATGATGATAGCAATCATTATACTCAAACAAGTACCGAGCAGCCATATCAGAATTTGTGATTGGACTCTGCCCCCATGCGTCATAGTATATTTTAATTCGGTGATTACCAATCTCCTTGGTCTCAATCAATAGATTATCGTTCATGGCTTTACTTTTTAGTCAACCCATGTCATGCCGCAGTGAGGGCAATGCCAACCACATGGAAAGACGTTGCTGTATTGAATATCCCGGTGTCGGTTCATATCACGGTCGCCGAATGTGCATTTGCCAGCTTTGAAAGTGTCATTGTATTTCTGCTGTCTTTCACGTTCCTGAGCGAGTGCTTCATTTTCGACGTGGACGGTTTCTGCTTCTGTTTCCTTTTCAAAAGTCGGAGTTTCGCAATGCTTAATTCCGCAATCGTCACCGAAAATCTCTTCAAATCCGTAATGGTCCTCTTCAGATACACCGAGTAATGAGCGGTCAAAATCATATTCAACATCAAGCTCAATGTCATCCTCAAAATCACCACTGCCATTCATTGTGTCAATGATGACCACGCGGAATTTCCCTTTGAATTTGATAGACTTGAAATCTTCCTTACTGCCATCCCAGCCATTACCGGAAAGCAAAGTCAGCAGACCAGCCGGGAAATATATGCGAAGGCTACCACCATAAGAAGCGTTATAGTAAATTCCGGCGATTTTCTCACGCATAGGAGAATCCTTGGCGATTTTCAGCACCTTGCAAATGCCGTCAATCTCTTCTTCCTGCTCTTCCTCATCGGCGCCGAATGGCTCATCAACATCATATCCGAGGTCAAAATAGCAGTGGATATCGGAGGTGTTACGGATTAGGTCTTTCACCGGGTCGCTGTCATCCTTTTTGCGCAATGCTTCGATGATCTCATCTCTCCAGTCATCATCCCATTCAATATCGTCATTCTCCATAGCCCTCTGCATATCTTCGAGATACTGACCTTCAGGAAAATCCCACCATTCATCTATGGATTCTGATATGGGATAAAGATTGTTGTCCTCGATACACTTCTGAAGTTGTTTTGTGTTGCCATCAAGGTTGCTATTATAGTCCACATAGTAAAGGCAGACATGCTCTGGAAGATAAGGCTCCCAGGGTTTTATTTCATTGCACATGGTTGTAAAAGTTAAGTGTGTGATGACCAACCGTATGTTGGCTCCATTTGATACGAACCGTTCACCATATAGCCTGTTTCGGGCCACCCATGAAAGATGATGCCACCTACCAGACCTTGCTTTCCATTGGTGTACTCGCAAAAAGTAAACTCGTTATATCCGGGATTGTAGGAAATCTGGATGTATTGGTCTTTTGCGACACGGCGATAGTTATGAAAGCGACGGAAAATCTCGATAAGGGATTTATCATTGTGCGCCTCACATTCGCGGATCAGTTCTTTGATTTTGGATAGTGTGATGTTGAAGAACTTGACCGGCACTTGGACTTTTGTTGGAAGTGGACCATTTTCTTTTATCCACTTTTCAGCAACTGGAGTCACTATGTCGCGGCAGACTTCACGCGCTTGCTTTTCAGTGATTTCTCTAACACCATCCGGCTCAATCAAGAAAAGATGGTCACTGCCTAAAGCATCGAGAAAAGAGAGAAAAGGATTGCCACCCTGAACATAGGCAAATCGTGCCACTTCGTTTTCACTGAAGTGCTCTTCATATTCGCCCAAATTCAAGAGATGGGTATGGGATTTCCCGACAATCCAAATCATCGGAAACTTAGAACTGTCGGCGTTCTCGATATATGGGCGATCGAAATTCTCAAAATCCGACTGGAATGAAGTCATAACATCAGCCACAATATTGCTCATGGTCTGAATTATTTTGGAGATATTCGGTGTCATACGAATGAAATTATATTGGTGTTGTCTTTGTGTTCCTTGTCAAGCAGCTTCTGGATGTGGGCAGAGCGTTTGTCATGCCACTTCCGATAAGCCCTGGTCTCAATGCCGAAATGAGGTCTGAGGAGGTTGCGGCTCACTTTAAGCCACATTTTACGTCTTGCACAGAGAATGAGCGTAACAATGCCGACAAGAATAGTCAGCACGGCATTGAGAATTTCGATTAAGGTCTTTTTCATTGTGAGTCCGTTTTTGTTTATTAGAAGATTTGTTGCTCAGATTTTTCTTAATGGATGTTAATAATTGATAAAGGGCAATGCTCTGGGCAAACACTGCCCTTTATGCTCATCCGATTGATTCATGCAGCCTTGGGTAGTTTTAAGCCGAGAGCCTTGGCACATTCATCCACATTGGCGGTCTTGATAACCCAGCCCTCACCACCGGACAAATAGCTGTTGAAAACGCCTTTGAACTGTTCTTTGAGGACTTTGCGGAGAGGCTTGGTATTGCCACGAAGCACCCAGCAACGGTCGTTGTATTTCTCGAAAGTTAGACCGAGTTTCTTGATGGCAGCCGTGTCGGTTATGGCGATGAGAGTATCAGTTTCGCCGGCGATCTTAGTTTCAGCTTTGGGAGCCTCAACAGGCTTTGCCTTGGGTGCTTTGTCCTTTTTGGACTTGGTTTCGGTCTTTGTGGGTGCCGGAGTAGCGGTTTTGGCTTTGACATTTGACGCACCGGCAGCGATTTCTGTATATCGAGTCTCATAAGCGGCCTGAACCTGCTTGATAAGACCATTGGCAGCAGACTTTAACTCATCGGTTGACTCGTATTGAGCGAATACGCTTTCTAATACGCTTGAAAAATTTATTCTCATTGTTTTGGATTTTTAGAAGTGAAAGAAAAAAGCCGGCACCTCAGATGAAGCACCGGCTATTGATTTTGATTTTGGCAGTTTAATCCTCTGCCAGCGGATCGCGCTCATCGAGAATATCCTCGATACCCTCGATTTCCTGACTGAGCAGTTCGATTTCAGCAGTGTCGTTTGACTGCATCATTCGTTCCGCAAGATTGTCGCGCTTTTCCTCCAGTTCGGAGGTGGTCATTGCATCATAATTTGCCATAGTTGATATTAGTTTAGAATGATACGTTTGCGGTTGGTTTTCTTGTTCACCACCACAGCGAGGCGGCATTTTGCATCGTGTTTTTTGCAGAGATTGTATGACTCCACAACGTGTCGGGAAGCCTGTATCAGCTCACCATTGTAGAGGAAATAGAACTTCGTCGTTTTGTTTCCCTTGGAGTTGACGCTTTCGTCCTCGACTATCTTCACGATTTGGGAGTTATTCACGGGGATTGTGTCGTTTTTGACATCATCGGCAGCATAAGCGGACACAGCAGCCACCGCGAGAATGATTGTGAGAATGAGTTTCTTCATCGCTTGGAATTTTTAGAGATTTGCACTTGCGTCTGCCATCTCAAATTCAGGGTCGGGCATAAAGGTGAACACTTCCAGACCGTCATAACTGTAATCGTCATTCAGCACCAGAGAGCCGACGAGTTTGCGGTCATTCTTGATATGATACTGCACCAGCTCATAAGTTTCGAGGTCAACGATGATTTCACACTCGAAGAGATTTGCATCGGCATCGTCATAGAGCAGACAATAAGCATCGTCATACTCGTACTCTTCCACCACATATTCAGTGGAGAAGAACATTCCGCTCACAGGGCGGTTTTCGGACGAATAATCCGCGATGGGCTCCATGATTTCGTCCTGATACTTCACGAAAGAAGCGGCGACGGCACAGCCGACACCGAGAACGGCGGCGAGACAGCCGACCGCAGCGAGTTTGAAAAGCGATTTCATTTTTTGTTGGATTTTGAAGGGTTAGCGTAATTGACGTACACGCCACCAGCACAGGAGGCGACTCTCACAGCCACACGAGGGCGACCGCAGATGAAATAAACTGTTCTAATCATTTTGATAAATTTTATTGGGTTGATGTTATTTATATTTTCCAATGTCCGAATGTCCGTTCCCGCGACCTTGGTGTTTAGGACATGATACGCCCTTACAGGCTTGAAATATCTCTTCAGCAGTCATCTTGTGAAGTGGTTTTGTCTTATCACGATACGGATCACGATAAATGCACACACTTCTTTTGCCGATAATACTGTAATGCTCTTCTAACTTGGGTCCGCCGTAGCGAGTGCCATATTTGCGTTCAAGTTCTTTTTCACGTCCTTTGACCGCCCAATCATTACCAATTTTGCCGATGATGATTTTCTTGCGGTAGATACTGCATTGTCCGATAAACTCAATATCTTTTGATTTGAAATTATTGACTGCAATTTGTATTTCCCTAAGACGAAGAAGCCCAACGCTATATGCGTTGAGCTCAGATTGGGGTATAGATGCCCCTTTGATGACTTTAGTTGCCATTATGTCAGAATTAAAGGTTTACGATATGACCACTTCCATAAGGATGATTTGCATTTGTTGCCCAATATGTGCATCCATCATCGTTGCACACAAATGAAGTAAGCCAACCATTTCATTTTTCAAGATGTCGCTCCATGCGCATTATTGAGGATATTCTCGCACCAAGTTCTTTGGCACGTTCACGCTTTTCAGGTGCTATCTCATCAGGCGAAAGAACGTAAGTCATACTTTCATTTTGCATTGTTTCGCATATCTCCACATACTCATTGTGAAGTTTGCAAAAGAGGTCATAATCGTTAAGCATAATCTTAAATTTTTAAACATTAAAGTCCCAAAGCCGCTTCCTCTTCTACAGAGCCAGCCCAACAATCGAGATAATAATTCTCTTCCTCTTCAGTCGGTGCAGAAGGGTTCACGTTATACGCTTGACAATATGCCTCCCAACTTGCGTCACAAGACGTTTTAGAGGTTGCACACGATACGAGGGAGAGAGAAAGAATTATAACAGATACGATAGTTTTCATAATTAGTCGATGATTATTTGTTCCAATCATTAGCATAAGCCACTATAAGACGATTGCCCTTGAATTGTATGTCGCGCATTTCGGCACATTGTGCTGATTTTTTGAAAGCGGCAAGTGCCTCACTCAAATAGTTCAGCCCCCAAAGGCGCACAAAGGTCATGAGTTCGCCCTTTACAATTTCCACACAACGGGCGGGCATATTGGCTTTTACCCACGCCTCAAAGTCGATACGATTATCCATTTTACGATGATTGAAAAATTAGACATTAGTGAGTGAGGGGCGACATTCCACGCCCCACGCAGCCGGTTTTACGGCATACACCCGAAAATAGATTTAGAATTTCACGTCATCCATAGAGATGCGACGCATTTTGTGTGTGGTCTTATCTTTTTCCACTACGTCATAGACGA
Organism: Lepagella muris; assembly: GCF_004793975.1. Taxonomy (NCBI): domain Bacteria; kingdom Pseudomonadati; phylum Bacteroidota; class Bacteroidia; order Bacteroidales; family Muribaculaceae; genus Lepagella; species Lepagella muris. Next base: position 126,436 of record NZ_SRYB01000009.1, on the reverse strand, counting down.
TATACGCCTCTTCCATGCTATTCCAAGCAAGTTCAGACTCAACCGAGCGGTCATTGTTTTTGTCAAACTTCTGACCTTGTTTCATAGCACGGGCAATGATTGCAGTGTCCCAACGATAGTCATCCACAGCCACGAGCTTATACACCGTGATAAACTCACACTCGCCCTTTGCCACATACTTTTCCGCCTCTTCCTTAGAGCATACACGGAAAGCGCGGACATTCTCTTCCCACAGGTCATCGCCCTTTTGGGGAGTCCACAGAGCGGGCACGTTTTTGAACACAGCGAGCTTGCTATCCACAAGCATTCCGGCATTCCACGCTTTGCGGATTGTAGACACAGAGATTTTGCTCTTAGTCACCTCGATGCCGTTAGCGGTCAGAAACTCGCTCACAGTAAGCCCTTCCAATTCGGGAAGTTTCTTAGACATGATGCCCCCAAAGGACTTGAGGACTTGATTGAGGGTGTGGGTCTCTTTGACCACTGCATTCCAACCCGCATTCTGCTGCTTTGCAGTCATAGTATTCTGCTTTGCCATGATGATATAGTGCCCCCACACGAGAGCGGGCACAACTGCTTTTAGATGAATGAATAGTGGGTGGGGAGTACATTGCAAGGGCATAATATGCCACACTCCCTGTGCCGCTTTTACGGACTCACCCTATAAAGTGTTTTGGCGGAGGGGACTCGCACCCCTACAACGGATACATTTCGCCCTATAGAGTCATTATCCAAGACGGTCGCAGCATGACTCCTGCGACAATCTGCGCACACCTCACCTCAATTTTCCGACAGGTCGGTAGTTATCCGACAATGCGTTAGTGTCTTGGGTCGCTATTGCGGCGGGTAATACATACCCCTTGCAATTCACGCTTACAGGCAAGTTCTGCTCATTCGGGCGCAACCCCGAAATTGTGGCAAAACCTATTTTCTCGCTTATTCAGCATAGCACAGACTTTTTGCGCCTGACTTCACACGTCATCGGTCGTACCCGCCAATGCGGACCCTATGCCGTGTCGCCGCGCATCGTCACCGCGCGGACTGCCCCCCTCGCTCACTTACGGGTTGCACCGTTTAGACCATTCAAGCCACGTTGGTAGCCAATACGTCCCTAAAGAGGGAGCATAAAGATGCTTTTTGCGTATTGCAACGCATTGCTTAATGGAAGCGACCACATATCTTCTGACCTATGTCTGTGTGGTGGTAAGTTTGTGAGTCGTAACTGGCTTGTTCGTTTCTCAAATCTTACACCACAATATTGCAGTGGTCTGTGGACGGTTACAACACTATCTACAAAAAATTTTTTCATAAACCCATTCTTTTATATCTATTAAGGTGTAAGGCTGTTTTAAAGAGTGTAATTGATTGATTTTCAGTACACTAAAAATCTTTATTTTTCTTGAAAATTTTTTGTGAAAAGGTTTATTTTTATGTTTGGAATAGTCCGAAAAATGGATGAGGGTATTTTGGAGTGTTAAATAAATGTTAAAATATGGAGTTACACCTATATATAAAAAGGTTTCACTTTTGAAAAATAGTGAAACCAAATTTTCAAAATTGAGTCAAAACATTGAAAATTAAGCAATTATCGGCAATCATTGTCAATTAAACACTTTTTAACACTTAAAGTCGGTTTTTCAGTCTAAAAATGTATGTTTCACTTATTGCAAAAGTGAAACCAAAATAAGCCAAAATGGAGCTAACTATCTGAAAATAAATAAAAAACCGGGGTGGGTGCCTCCCTTGCTCTTCAAGGCAGATGTAAATTTTTCCCAATTTTCAAATCTCGTTTTTGGTAGATGTTTTACTGGTAGGATGAGTGCCATCCCAGTCCCACAAAACCCCTTTGAATCGACCCAATTTTCTTCCCAGAAATCGGCGTCAAACCATCATTTTTAAGCCAAAATCGGCTAAACCCCTGAGCCATCTTAGCTTACCTAATTTACAGCACCTCAGTTCTTTCTCTTAATACTGAGAGGTCATCCCAGCCAATTTTCAAAACCGTCTAAAATGCCCCAAATTTCGCCTTTCTCAACCTCAAATGAACAACTACACATCTCAGCACACAAAATTGATTGTACGGCCTCCTATGGGGCAAATTTGGGCATATTTCATCTCAACGTCCGTTCAGGATATTTGGCAACCATAAAAATTCTTGTTTTTGGCACACCAGAAACCTCTCAGAACACTTGCCCAAATTTTTCCGGGGGCGATTTTTCAAATCGGTTTTTGGACTGGGGGCGATCGGCGGGGCGAGGCCGGCGGCGGGCGCGGTCTTATTTGGGAAAGTTTTAAGAATTTCAAAAAAGAAAAACCTTAAACCTCCTTCCACTCCCTAAAACTTCCTCAACACTTCTTCCAAACATCACAAAACAGTTTTTGTAAGAATACTGGGATAGGAACTAAGCTCTATTCAAAAAATCTCTAAACAGTCTTTTTGAAGGTTTACTGGGAATGAGGGGAACAGACTTTGATAAAGATACTGGGATAGGGAGCTACGATTACTAAGAAGTTCTCTGCCTTGGGCGCGCTCGCGTGTGCGCGGGCCACTCGACCGAATTTCCTTTTCGACTTTAGGAGAAAAGGAATGAGGGAGAGTGGACCCTTTCTTTCTATTTTTTCTTTTTATTTATTTTTCTTTTTTCTTTTTCTGTCGGTTTTTCTTTTTTCTGTTTTTTCTTTTTCTTGTTGTTCTTTCTTTCGTGGCCTTCGACCACCCCAGCCACAAAAACAATGCGCCGAGCTTCACAGCCCAGCGCACTTGTAAACCAAAATTTGTATGAGACAAAAACTCGTGCTCATTTCATAATAGTCGGTGGAGAGAGGAATACTGCTTTCATCAGGATCTGCGCCGATTGTTTGCCCTGCGCTCTTTTCTGGATATTGGCTTTCGGCTCTCTTCTCCGGGAGTCAGGATTGCGTACTGTTTGGGTACATCAGGTATCGGGGTCTTTGGATGGAAAGGCGAAACGGCCATCATCGCACTAATCAGAATTTCGGGTATCATAACTTTCTTCAGTTTTTTCTACTGGCAGCCAAGAGAACCGCCATTGGTGTTTGTTGGATGATTTGCTCACTATGCTCTGGAAGTCGAAGCAGACAGCATTGAACTGTCGTACTCTGAAAAACTTGTGATTGCTACCGTCATCAGTGTAACAGTGAATGTAAATGTCCGAACCTTGGGCCGGATATTTGGCAAACGTGTTCCAATGAAGTGACAGCAGATGTTCTTTGAAGTCCATCTCAGATTATGAATTTGTTGTCAGGTACAACCAAGCCCTTTCCAGGCTTCCAGCCTTTCTCGACTTTCAGCTTTTGGAATTTCTCGATAAGGTCAACCATAACCCGATCAGAAACTCTACCAAGATGGAAATACACACATCCGTCAATGTTACGGCAATCTTTGATGGTCTTTTCAGGAATTTGCATCATCATCTTTCCATTCTGCATTACCGGCTTGAAATCATAGTCGGCAAATCTGGAATCCAGTGTTACCAAGGTCAGGTTCCCGAATTTCTGGAACTCAAACGGTATCGGTCTGCTCATTGTGTTTCAGTTTTTGAAAACACTGCTTTCATCAATTTAATCATATTCCTCTTCCTCTGCCGGATCGTGGTCTGGGTCAAGAACGTGGGTATCGTATGCCCCCTTTACATCATCCTTGGTAAGATTGAGGATATTGATTTTGCGTGAGGCTTTCCTGATCCGAGTGTAAATACCCGGATCTTCGCCTTCAACGAGGTCATTCAAATGTTGGATAGCTGGATAATTGAGTTTACGGAGTCGGCCACCACCCTTTTTCCCATTTGGAGTCTCCAGTAATAACCCGATTTTTCTGAGAGAATACAGACAGTTGCTAAGAGTAGGAGTAGAAATCTTCATTCTAACTGCCATCTCTTTTAACGACAATGCACAATCACCATTCTCATTGGTTTCTTCGATGATGGTGGAAAGCAACATCAATTCATTCTTGCTAAGAAAATATATCAGGACTTTGGGGAGTGGGATAACCATTCCGTCAAAAACCTCATCGGCCTCTACGGATGCAATTACCTGATACTTGACTTTAGGCAAGACTATTCTGCCTCTAAGCTGTTTTTGATCGAGCTTGATGATAATCGGCTCCGGGGGTGGGAGTTTAGCTCTATTTGGTACTCGCTTCATGTTATGAATTGTTCATAACACTGCTTTCATCACGTCAGGATGTGGCAACATCCTCATTTGCAAGTTGCAAAATTATTAAAAATTTAAGTTCGGACAAAATAATGGGCGAATAATTCACCCAGTTTTAATTTTTAATAGTAACTTTGCAGGTTAAAAAGACAAGACCGTTCCAGATGAAAACTCTGAATCAAATATACCGATACACTTCTGATTGCCAGTTCCCAGACGAGGACTGGCAGAAAGTTCTCGCATATTGTCGCAAACGGTTTAAGGGAGGGGACATTCGTGTCTCTCAGATTCCCAAATCTACTTCAACATATCAGGAATTTCTTGATTGGATAGAGTTTGGATTTGGAGCTGGTGATTTTGTTAGCTATGGCAATACAATGGGTGTGGTCGGAAATAGCACGCCGGCAGGAGTAATTTTAGCTGCTTATTGTGACTATGATGGAAATCTCATCGTAAATGATATGGAGGTTCTGGAGCCAGGGAGATTAAAACCTCTTGATGAGGCCCGGATATTACAGATGAAACGCCTCTTATTTGAGAAAGGGGTGGATTTTCATGTTCGATTTGGTAAGTTTGAGAAACTGTACACCCCTAAAAAATATTTTTATGGCACTATTGAAAACCCCAATAGTGATGAGCCAAATGTGGGTATGTTCTTAGAGTCAGACAATTCCAAATATCATTTTCTGGCGTATCTGGAGGGGGATGAACTTAAAATGGATTATTGGGTGGATTCTAACTATACACCCTTAAAACCAGCATTGGAGGCTGATATAAAACGATTACACGCGGCTACATCTAAGCAAGGTTGGTTCTATAATGAGCGGTGTCATCAATTTGTAAAAGCACCCAAAAAAGGAAAGAATAATGTGTACTGGTACCTAAATGAGAACTTTGAACTTGTGATGGATCGGGATAATGGCTCAAAGAAACATTTAGATAGATTTAAGGCCGGTAACTATATCTTAGATTATACTGAAGGTTTATTCTTTATGAAAGAGGTCAAAAAGATGAGGGGGAAAGCATAATGCAATCCCCCCTCATCTTATCGTTGATCAATCGGTTTGAAAGTCTTTTTCAAGGCCACATCATACCAATAATCTTCTGCCTTATCAGCTGGAATCTTGTCAGCGAATGATTGTTGGCCGTTAGCTTTATTCCAAGCAAGAACTTTATCATACGAAAACGCATACATTCCCACCGGCTGTTGTCTGAGTGTGGATTTCTCATTAAGACAGCTGAGAATATCCTTCTCAGTGACGTAAAGATAATCCTTGTATTCTTTTTTGAAGTGGATAAAGTTATCGTACTGGTGCTTATTGTAGAAAAGTGCCCAACAATATACCACAATCTCCATATCCGTCAGTTGATCCCAACCATTGTTCTCATCATCTTCGGCAAGCATAATCACTTGTCTGAGATAGGTGCGATTGACTTTGGCCTGCTCTTTTGTTACCTCATAAGGTTTAAGCATAGGATCTACAAGACCGCCCAGATTAAGAACCCCCTCTTTGGTCAAGGTATATTCTCCATTTTCCAATGGGAAGCTGAAGATGAGATTGAGACGCTTGTGATCATAAGCGTTTACTTTTCGGATTGAGTAATTCTTATCCCATATACGGACTTGCTTTCGATTGGAAGCTGCATCGTTGAAATCATCAGCAATATCCAAAACCAGACGGTCAAGGATTTTTTTCTCAATCTTGCACCCCCATATATCCTCTGGAGTAAACTCTTCGTCATCCTCTGGGGCCACAATATCATAGAGGCAGCTGAGAGCATAGGCTGCATGGAGCATGAATGGCTGGTCACTGATTTCCCAAGGTTCATTCATCAATGTGTCTATATCTGACACATCGTATGGCATATACTTGTTACTCATCGTCAGGGAGGATTTTTTCTATTGCGTTGATGAGATCAGAAGCATAAGGCGAAGGATTCTGCATTGTGTTCAACACAATGAGCTTGATGATGCGATACAGTGTCGAGCCGATAGGATTGTTGGGCTGGTGCATACAAGAGAATATCGCCTGAGCAATATTATCAGTTTCTCCGTGGGCAACGGCACCACACTGCCCATCTTTGTGAGCGATTATGAGGAAGTCTGAGTCTTTCCCCATAATCTGCTGTGCTTGTTTAAGCAACTCTTCAGTTTTTTGTTTCATTGGAATTTGGTTTACTGATTATACTGCTTTCATCACTTTTTATATCCTGGAGATTGATAAAGAAACCACAATGTTCATCACCTACATTCCATTTTGGTGGAACTGTATTGAATGGGCCTCTTTCATCATTCTCCAATGCCCGGTTATATCTGAAACAATGATAGCGATCCAGACACGCACGAGCCTGACATTTCTTATTGCTTTTCTTCAGTTGACGATATGCTTTCAAGGTTATCTCTACTGCTGAGGTGGGAAGTTGTGAGGAAAATCGGTCCGGTATGGTGCCTATAACCCATATATCATTTGACTGAATAAGGGAACCGTCGGTACGCATAAAATATCTCATCTTTCCCTTACCTCCGAGAATAAGGGTCTTATCCTTTTTGTCGGCAACCGGATGCAGACGCAGACACTGATGATTGACCACCTCCATATATTCTGGGGGGTAAGCAATCAAATCTTCCCAGTACGCACACTCATAACAGACACTATCTCTGACCATAATATGAGCGATACGATTTTGGGTATTGTAGTTCTGCATCCAGATTTTCTTTCCACAAAGACTACAATATTTGATTTTACTCATTATTCTGCATCGACTTTCCATTCTTATATCTGTATAGAATCAAAGATGTTTGAAATTTCATCATTACGAATACCAAGATATGTAATCGTAGTATCTAAGCTGGTATGCTTAAAAATTCGATTGAGGTACATAAGAGTCTTTTCATCTTGACCTCCTTTATCATATACATACCTTCCAAATGTTTTCCGAAATGTGTGAGTGCTGAAATTGTCAATATCCAGATCATATTTTACCGCCCATTTTTTTAAGGTGCGATTGATATACTGAATTGACACAGCCTTTCCCTCTTCTCCTTTTTGCCCTACAAGGATAATGTCTCTTTTGGGAGGTTTACCCATCTTTTTATAAAGAGAAGTGAAATGGTCAGAAGCATTTTGTCCGATTGGGATAACGTGAGTCTTATTGGTTTTCTTTGCCGTGATAATAATCTTCCTTTGGTCAAGCACGTCAGTCCACCTTAGTTTACATACATCAGAAAAGCGCAGCCCGGTACAAAAAGACAGGATGCAATAACAGGCCCACCAATATTTCTTTTCATCAATAAGGGTCTGAACAAGTTTTTGATAATCGGCATACGGCAGATAGTCGGCCGTAGTCACGCTTCCTTTTTTACTCATACAATTTTTGGTTTTGGTATCGCAAAATTAATTCCAAAAAGTGAAACCACCAAATATTTTTGTAGTTTCACTTTCTAAAAAATGTTAAACTTGACTTAAAACACTGGTAACGTGCTATCTAAGTATTTAAGGAAGTTTCACTTTTTACAATAGGTACACCTTAATTATATAGGAAAGGTCATTAAAAAAGGAGCGTGTGCCTTTCAACTTCACGCTCCTTGATTGTGCTGTATGGATCGGATTACTGGTGTTCCAGCTGACCAAAACCTTTAGTGCCTCGGTCTGTAGTCGTAAGTTCTGAGACAATCTCAAACGGAGTGCCAACATACTTTTTGACTACAAGCTGTGCGATTTTCTCCTTATGCTTGATGAGGAAAGGCTCTTTTTCAAAGCTCTTGATGATGACACCCACTATGCCCCTGTAATCTTCGTCCACCGTCCCAATGATTACATCGGCATCAAATCGCTTCTCAGTGTTGGGGTCATTAAGAGAATATCCTTTCATTCCCTTAATTGAGAAACCACTGCAAGGCCTGACCTCTCCTTCAGTCTGAGGGTCTAACTCAACCGATATGTCGAGTAGAATCATATTGCGGCCAGGATTGACCAACACATCTTTGGGAGTAAAGAGATCGTAGCCGGCGGCAAACTCATTTACTCGTTTGGGAACCATAGCTCCCTCTGATAACAGAACTACTTTCATTTTTTATATTTGTTATGAGATTATTTTCCTTGGGATTTCTGGAGAGCAAGATATTCACTCTCCAACATTACAGAATTTTTGAGCATCTTCCGCGTAGTGTAAATCTTTCGATCATCTCCTACAGCTTCATCAAACTCAAATAAAGTCAGTTTACCCACATCATCAGGCTCAATCTGAAAATCCGGGGGAACCACTCTCCAGTATCTTTTATTGACTGAGATAATGCTCCCATAGGCTGCTTTGATTAAGGACTGACGGATTGTGTTAGTCAAAGTGGCGGCCTCGCTTATGGATTTGAATATCGCCACCAGAATGTATGACGAATCAAATGCCACGATTGTGGTCGGCTTATTGTTCACTTCCTGCTGCGTCATTCTCTCTATCTTTGATTATATCGCTTAGCACGTCTGACGGCAATCTCTCAGCTGCCATACTAAATATGAAGCCGTGACTGTAAGCAACTCCATCAGTTATGGCATCCACCAATATGCTGTTGAAGTACAAAAACATTTCAGGGTTCACATAAGCTATGAAGATAAAAGCTAATTCCGCATCTACCAGGATATGACCATCGGTGTTTTGATAGAAAAGTTCTGAGGTTTTCTTGTTAGCATTTTTAGTAAGGGTCTCTATAAAATGCTTATTAGCCCTCATAAACACTCGATGATCAATCGCTGGAAGTTTACTGGCTTCAAGATATGCTGTATAATCAAATACAGCTTTCTTTTCACCTAAGAATCCAAAATGCAGATCAGCTATCTCTGGAAGCAGTGTCTCGTCAGTTGTTACTTTCTCTTTGAGGATAGTTGTCTTGTAATCCATAGCGTTTACTCAAACACATCCATAACTTTGGTTTCTGTGATGCTGGCAACTTCAAAGTCTGTAACCGTACCCTTCATGCCTTTCATAAAGTTGTCGAGAGCACTACGGAAATCGTATGCCTGAACCATATAGTAGGCCGGGGCCAACTTCTCAGTGTTGGTCTTTTCATCAATGTGAATGAAATTGGCTTTAACCTTATACCAGCGATCGCCATTGGGGTCATAAAAGATTTCAGACACATTGGACTTAGTAACGGCAGCCACTGAGAACTCTCCTGAAATGTAAGGTGTCACTTCCTTAGTGACACGAGCTTCAGCTTCTGTAAAAGAATCGGCCTTCACGAGATATGGCTCAACAACGTCTTTGATTTTGCCATTCTCTAATTGTTTCTTGAATCGAACTTTCGCTTCAATGTAAGCTAACATATAAATGGGATTTGAATAATGAACTGCGGATAATCATTTGATCTCATCGAGATTTATGTAGAAAGCATTGTCAGGAACTTTCTCCGGACCAATGGCCCTGGGGAATTTGTATAGTTCCCAACTATAACTGGTATATCGCTTGAAATAATAAGTATCATAACTGACACCAATCTTCAGGCAGATATTACAGCTTTCAGTCGGTGGGTTATTCTTCAGGTTTTTCCAATTTGTCATTTGACTGTAGTATTTGTGAGTTGTTTCGATGTACTCCTTTTTATAATAGTATTGGGTGTATAGCAAGATTAAGCAAAGTGAAACATCGCTACCTATATTGTGCTGAATATCAACAATAAAAAAGTTGAAAATTTTTTATTTCACCTGTGTACTGACCGAATTTGTGGTGTTCAGGGTTTTCCCAACCCACTGTACAGTAAGACTATTACCAATAAAATCAAGATTATGCGTAAACGCACAGAACATAATTCAAATGGTAATTTCTTTACTGATGAGGCCCTGATTGCCAGTTATAACCTTGTCAAAAAGACCATTACCGATTATACCGATGAACTGACACGTCGGTGTCGTTACAAAAGTGTTGTCAGTCAAGTTGAGAACGGCACCATTATGGATGACCGTTCCAGACTCATAGACCTATATGAAGCCTGCTACATTCAGAATGCACATCTTCAGGGCACCATTGCAACTCTGTTTTCTCAGCTCGTAGGCAAACGATATATGTTTGCTCGTGAAGATAAAGACGGGAAATGGATAAGAGACCCCAAACAGTCAAAAATATGCCAGGGATCTCAGTTTGAAAAGATTATCAAAGGCATCATTGAAGCCGAATTATATGGCTATACCTTGCTGGAGATAATGCCTGAAATAGACCCTGAAACTGGATTGCTGAAAGAGGTCAACAGCATTGAACGCCGATGTGTCCTTCCTGATCAGCGTCGTGTGGTTCAGCGTTGGTGTCAGTGGAGTCCGGGATGGGATTTAGATTCAGAACAGTATCGCCACAACTACATTCTGGTCAACACTGGTGGTTTTGGCATCTTTGCCGCCACCACTCCTAACATCCTTGCTCAGAAATATACCGTAAGTAACTGGGTAAACTTCAGCCATACCTATGGGCAACCGATTATTCACGGAAAAACCGAAGCTGAAGATAATGATTCAAGGCAAAGGTTAGCAAGAAAAATTGGTTCTGCTGCTCAAAACAAAGTCTTAGTGACTGGGAAGGGGGATGAGATTGATATTAAGGCATTTGCCGCCTCTAACTCTGAAAAGATATATGAGTCTTTGGCAAACTTTGTCAACAAGGAAAATGACAGTCTTATTCTTGGTTCAGAATCAATGGCTGGTGCAACTCAGGCTTATGTCGGTTCTACCAAAGCTCACGAAAATATTTATCGTGCCCGTATCAATTCATATCGTACACGCATTGAAAATGTGATGAACGAGCAGGTTGTACCGGTACTCAGATATTGGGGTATCATCGAAGCAGATGTGTACTTCAAATATATGAATAAAGTGGAAATGTCAGATGAGAATAAGATTAAACTCTATGATATGCTCACTGACAAGTATGAGATTGAGCCAGAAGAAATCAACAAAGAATGGGGTGTTGAAGTTGGCAAGCAACGCAACTTTGAAGCTGGTAACGGAGGCGGTGGCCTTGGTGACTGGGAAGGTGATGAAGATGGCGATGGTCATCGAATGAGTGATGAGGAGTATTACAAACGCTATGGTCATCACAGGAATAAAGTAAATTTTCTATCAGGGGTGCGTTAAAAGGCGGGCGCACCTCTGAATTGGTCAAACAGACTAAAGCTGCCATGACCGAAGAACAACAAGCAGAGCATGACAGCGATTATCAGTCTTTGTTAGCCTTATATACTCAGCTACTTAAATCCTTACATAACGATGATAAGGAAGAGGCTCTATATGCTCTTGCAGAACTGAGAACAGAGATTGCTTTTAAGCACGTTGTCAAAGGGTTAGGGATTGATATTGATGAGGCTCTTCAATTATTGAAGAACTCAAATGATGAAAACCTCACCCAGCATGATAAAGACCTTATAGCCCGTCTTACAGCCGGCATCTTAAATCTCATTGACTTTTCAGTATGTGAAGAGTATCAGTTGTATGATGAGGTGCTGGAGGTTGTGGGAGACACTGAGATTGACTTCAACTCTGATGATTATGATGACTTGGTTGCATTGTGTAAAAAATACAATGACCAATATTCTGCCATAGAAAACTCCGACATTGAATATGCTGGTGTGATGGCTGCCTTGTGGCTAAAGATGTCAGCAACTGATTATGCTGTCTATTGGACTCAAAATGATGCAAAGGTTAGACCCTGGCACATGGCGTTACAAGGATATGCTGCACCCAGAGATGAATTTCCATCGTGGATGATTCCACCTATTGAATACAACTGTCGTTGTTTCTTGGAGATTTTGGAGGTTCCACACGCTAATGCAAAGTTGAGCCAAATCAAGGGGTCTGCCAAAGACCTTACCAAACCTCAGCAGCTAAATACTGTTTACAGTGAGTCTTTGGCAAAATGTGGTAGAATTTTTGGACCATCCCATAGTTATTTTTCAATTAAAGAAGCTGATTCTTCGATGCTTATGGGCTTTGTTTCCAGATTAAGAGAAAAGTATTATGTCTCGGCAGAAATTTGATCCCAGTAAAGTCAAAACCCAATTTGGCAAGCATTTCTACGAGGGGCAACGATTAGGTTCTCATCGGGAGAGATTGTATCAGCAATGGCTTCGTAATCAAGGTGGTGGTAGCGTTAAAGGACGTGCCACCTTCCCGAAGCAATATAGCAAATACTTCAGCTCTGGTACAAAATTCACCACTCGACAAGGCCATATTGCTCCTTGGGCCAAACCTATGACTTTGAAAGGAGGCTCAAATCCCAACTATAACTGGGGAAGAGTAAGCTATATCAATTCAAAAGGTTTGGTCAGTAAGTCCTCATCCAGTGGTCGTTGGGGTGCTGATACCAATCAGGGGAAAAGAGGCGCCGGTGGTTCAGCTACAATTCTTAATGGAACAAAGCAATGGATAAGACAAATTCAAATCAGTCAGTATGCTCTTCGTGTGCAGGCAGAAAACTTTAGGGTTGTAGTCGGTCGAAGAGCAATGAAAGTGTTTCAAAATTCTTTCAAATATCAGCAATTCTATAGTAATCGCTCTCGAAGATGGACTCCGCTTTCCCCCTATACTCTAAAGAAACGTGCGAAAAGAGGTACTGGCAGTCGAATCCTCAAAGAATATGGGGATTTGTATAACTCAATCAAACTGGATGAAAGTGCTGGAATGGGACGTACCAGGGTTTACACTGATATTGTGCCGGCCAATGCTGGTCATCATAAAAAGCACAGCATCTGTTACGCTGGTTATCACAATGAGGGTAAAGGAACCTATGGTAGTGCATGGAATGGGCATAAACCCAAACCATATATAAAACGACAATTTATGGGCCACTCCAGTTACTTAAATCCATTTACCGATAGCTTTATGCGCAAAATGATGAAGCTATACCTCTTTGACAGTGTGTTCCTTATGAAGAAAACCTAAGCTATTATCAATAAAGATTGAACAATGCTTGTAGATAAGAAAAACAATAAAGTCATAAGTGGCAATAAAACCAGTGCCATAGCACCAAAAGACCCACCTAAAGAGAAGCCTATTAAGCCTCTTCAGGTGGAGTCTAATGGGCCTATGGATATACTGAAAGCGATGAAAGAGATTCTTCGCTCCGTCACTTGGGAATATGGGGTTGAAAATAGCCCTAAGATATTCAAAACTGTTCAAATTGATGATGGTCAATATGAGCGCATTATTTCTCCCAGTGGCAATAAGGAAGAAACTTTGGGTTTTCCAGCAGCCTTTGTTCACTTTATAAACTGGAGGTATTTGGTGCAGCAATCCAGAATTAATGAGGGTCGAGCAGAACTGAGAATAAGATTTATCCTCAATAGTCTTAACGTACATGAGGACGGTCACGATATGGGAGTGTATTATGTCGCAGAGCGTATCCATCAGACAATTCAAGAAAGTATCAGTAAATATGAGTGTCTGCAAGAACGCTGTCAACTGGAATATATCGACCCAATGGAAAGTTTTGATCACGGACTCCAACCTTGCTGGATGACTTATGAAGTATGGTGCAGGCAAAGGAATATTTGGGCCACACGCAATAAAATCTATAAGAAATTTGTGTGTCCTCCATTTACAAATCATGCCGACCAAGACCCCACAGTCGAAGGCGTTAATCCAGATGAACATACCAATTTGGAACACCCTAAGACTTATGATGAGGCCACAGAGTACATTCCATAGCCATTTTGAATGTAATATATTGTATTACCGATATTTAGCCCCTGTTTATCGCAGGGGCTTTTTTGTTGCTCACTATTACTAAGAAAATTAAGCAACAATGGCAAAAAGTAAAGAATTTAAGTTTATCAAAGGTGCTTATTGTACCGGTTCTCCTGCCGATATTTGCTACTACACCGATGTTGATTACTGGAGTGTACAAGACTTTATCTGGGAATTTGATTACCTCGTCAATTATATCAATCCCAGCAAAATCCGCATCCATATTAATTCAGTCGGGGGCAGTGTCATCGAAGGGATGAGCGTATTCGCCAAAATTATGGATTGTAAGATCCCCACTGAATGTATCAACGACGCTTTGGCTGCTTCTATGGGCTCAATCATTTGGGCTGCCGGCGATGAGCTCTTTATGAAAGATTATGCTCTTCTGATGATACACAATCCTTTTTGCGATTGCAATGGGGATAAGCAATACAATCAGGCAACTGAAGCCTTCACTCAGCAACTTAAAACTATCTATGTCAAGCGTTTCGGCCTCTCAGAAGATGAAGTTGAAAACATTATGAATGGCAAAGAGGGTGAAGATGGAACATTCCTTACAGCAACCCAGGCTCTTGAAAAGGGATTTGTGGACGCAGAACACATCATTGAAACACCAAAAGCCATCAAAGATAAAATTCAAGCTGCCCTGAAAGACACCAAAGATGTGGCTCAAATCAGGGCCATTTACGGATTGATGGCACCTACGCTTCCCTCCACGACTATTAACGAACAGAATATCACATCAAATTCAAACACAATGGATAAAAGCGAAATCACAGTTTTTGCCGCTCTTTTCGGACTGACTGGAGAGAAGGCTACCGCCGACAACATCACGGCGAAGATTAATGAGCTTAAAGCCAAAGCTGACAAGGCAGAGGCAAACCAGAAAGCTCTTGATGAAGCAAAGGCAGAGCTTACCACTGTCAAAGCGGAACTCACCGGCGCAAAGACTTCAATCAGCAACCTTACCGCCGATCTCACCAAGGCCAAGGATGCACTGAAGGTCTATCAGGATGCAGAGGCGAAGGCTAAGGAGGACAAGATAAATGCTCTTGTTGACAAGGCCATCAAGGACTGCAAAATCAGCAAGGATGATCGTGAGGCTTACGTCAAGATGGCCCAGAACGATTTTGAGCTTGCTGAACGCATCCTCGCCACCATCCCCGCTCGTGACAACATCGGCGCAGCTATTTCTGAGGCCAACCAGGACACCGCCAAAGACGGTATCCAGACCGAAGAGCAGAAAGTTCAGGCCAAGGTCGAAGATGTCGTGGGAAAAGACTTCAAGTTCAAATCCCTCGACTAATCGCCAGCAAATCAATCAATAAATAATTTAATTCACAACAACAATGGCAGCATTTACTTTTAACGCGGGTCAGAGTAACTATACTGGTGAAGTCCTTGGTGATCTTCTGACCCTTACCGCCCAGGAGAATGAGACCTACAAGGAGGGTCTTATTCACATCAAGTCGGGCATCCAGAAGAAATATGCTCTTCCCAGTGTACGTCTTGGAAAAATCATTCAGGACCACAAGGCTACTCCTAATTCAAGCGTGGGCGAATATCAGTTTGCAGAGCGCTATCTGGAGCCGGAAGATTTTATGATCTATCTGGAGTTCAACCCCCGCGACTTCGAGCAGTATTATCGTCCGTTCCAGCCGAAGGGCAATCTCGTATTCCGCGAACTCGACCCCAAGGTTCAGGCAACAATGATCCGTCTGCTTATGGAGTCAGAGCATGAATACATCAACCAGGCTATCTGGTGCTCCGCAACTGCAACAGAACGTGCCAAGATCGCAAGCAGCGATGGCTCAGTTGCCGCTGGTGCAACAGAAATTGGTGGCGATGCAGAGGCCGGCCCCATGAAGTATTTTAACGGTGCTATCGCCCGTATGCTTATGAACGCCGCCGCAGCTGCTACCTCCGAAGATGCAAAATGTGGTCAGGTCAATATCGCCGGCACCGGCACATTTGCCGATGGTGAGGCTGTCGAGAAAGAGCTTTACGCGATGTGGGAAGCAACCGCTCCCAAGATCCGCAAGAAAGCTGGTCTTGTCATCCTTATGGACTACAAGTCTTGGGATGCTTACAACAAGTACCTCTCGGCCAAGACCATGAAGTACAGCGACAACCGCAAGGAGAACGAGCATCGTTTCCAGGGCAAGCGCATCATTCCTATGGTTGCTCTTCCCAACGATACCATCTTCATGGGCGTGTTCACTACTGGCGTTGACTCAAATCTCTGGATGGGTGTTGACTACGCCAACGATGAGGACGTACTTCAGATCGACAAGCTCCAGAACAACTCTGAGCTTTACTTCTTCAAGGTGCTTCTCAAAATGGACGTCAACATTGTCCGTCCTTCGGAGATCACGGCTCACATTCCGTTCAAGTACACCGCGTAACCAACATCAACAACTTAGCAAGGTGGTGTAAAAGCCACCTTGCTTAAATCCTTCACAACTATGGGTAGAAGCAAAAAAACCGAAACAGCAAAAGCCGAAGAAGCAGTTGTGGTTGACGTTCAGGTGAGCGAAGAGGTAACACCCTCAGAACCTACTCCAGAAGCGGAAGCACAGCCGTCAAATGAAATCGAAGAGGTCGAAGAAGCTCCTAAGATTGCTAAAGAGGTGAAAACCTCAGCAAAGAGCGAGCCGGCCGAAGAGATTTCCCCTCGTGAAGCAGAGCTGATGCGCCTTTATCCCCAGTATGAGAAAATCTGGATTACTCCCAGAGGATTTGTACATCCCGAAGGAACTCCAGCCTATCTGCTGAAAGGTGCTAAACTTTTCAAAAACAAATTTTTCAACAATAAAAAGTAATTCACAATGGCTACGAATACAAATTTAGGTGGTGTTTTTACCACTGACATTGACGGCAAGCGCAATAGCAATGTGTTCCTGAGCACTGAGAATGTTGTGGGTATCATCTTCGATACAAGTATCGTTGGTGGTCTTGACAAGGCTCTGGGCGAAGATACTCTTGCTGCTCAGACGTTTGCCAAGGGCAGTGTCGTGGAACTTAACACCACAAAGGATGTAGCTGAAGCCGGTATCGACGATACTGTACTTGCTGGTATTGCAAAATATCATCTTGACAGCTTCTTCAGTCTGGCCGGTGGCACTCAGCGCATCTTCGTTTCATTTATGAACAGCGATGAGGATCCCGATTTTGAGGCTGTTGAGCAGATGCAGCTCGCATCGGGTGGTATCATCTATCAGATCGGTGTCTGGACCGGCAAGCCGATTGCCAAGACAAATAAGGATGGTTCCTATTCTGTCGAGGCCGGTAACATCTGTGCAAAGCTCGAAGCAGTGGCAGAAGTTCTCGGTGGCAAAGTCGGTATCACAAACTATGAGGGCAACGCGCCTCTGAACCTTCTCGTTTCGGCGCCTATTCTCAATGAGCCTACAATCGACATCAAGAAACTGCCCGATCTGAGCGGTCTCAATATGCCGAAAACTACAGTGCTTATTGGTCAGGCTCCCACCGATACTGTTCACGAGCTGATGTATGCTGTCAATCACGTTGCTGACACCCCCTCCTACGCTCCTGTAGGTTGTGTAGGTGCCGCTCTGGGTTGTCTTGCAGTTGCACCGGCCAATGAGAGTATCGCCCACGTCGCCAGCTTCAATCTTGCTGCTGTGATGCAGGATGCAGAGCTTGGTTTTGGTAATCTCGTCGAGGACGCAGAGAACAAGACCTACTCCGATGAGTCCTCATTCACCAACATCAAGACTCTTGGTTATACCAAGCGCAACACTTTCCTTCACAAGAATGGTTATGTGTTCCTGATGAACTATGATGGTCTTGAAAACAGCATCTTCTTCAGCAGCGACCAGACCCTCAGCACCGGCGATTATCGCACACTTGCTCGTTGTCGCGTAATGCACAAGAGCCGTCGTGTAGTTCGCCGCGCCCTTCTTCCCCGTGTCAACTCTAACGTAGAGGTGGATCTGTCAACCGGACATCTTTCTGCTTCTGCTGTGGCAGAGTTCCAGAATCTCGTTATCGAGGCTTTGGATAAGAATATGGTCGAACCCGGCACCTCAAAGCCCCAGGTAAGTGGCCGCACCTGTACGATTGACCCCAATCAGAACGTGCTTGACACTGATGCCATCGACATCAATTATGCCCTCGTTCCGCTGGGTGTAACTGGAGAGATCAAAGTCACCGAAGGTTTTGCCAACTCCATCTAAAGCCAATGTTTAACAAACTAATATAATACAACAATGGCAGCAACAATCAATAATGTAGCATACAGTTGGTCAATGATTCAGCTTCAGACCAACCTCGATGGTGAGAGTGCTCAGAACCCGATTTTCGTTGATTGTACCGCTATCAAGTGGGACACCAAACGTAAAATCGAGCCTATCTACGGACTCGGTGGCCAGCCTCGCAAGCGTGGTTTCGGTAATGTGACCTATGAGGCAAGTATCACTCTGCCTTACGGCACACAGATTGACCTTCGTGACCGTTCAACTGACGGTACGCTTCTGGGTCTTGGTGAGTTCAACCTCATCATCTCTTGGGTCAACGACGTGGCCGCAAACATCACTACCGAAACCGTAACTCTCGCAGGATGTATTCTTGCAGAAGGTGGTATGGATGCCAGCCAGGACGATACTTCTCTGTCAAGAGAGTTCGATCTGCACCCGCACCGCATCTACACCGGCAAGGTTCAAAGCAACGCAAACATGAGCTGGTCTCACGAGCTTTACGGCGGCGCGTAATCGGTTTTCTTGTTATACTTTCAGTTGGAGAGAGCAGTCGGAAACGGTTGCTCTCTCATATTTTTTTGAAGATGAACTATTATATATTGACGACTGACAAAACTCGTCAAACTGATAACATTTAACAATTAAACCAAATAACCAACAATGGCAAAAGAAAAGAAAACAGCAGATGCTGTAGCTGAGGCTCAGGCTGCTCCCGCAATCGAGTTCGTAGGTAACGTGAATGTACCTCTCGAAATCCGTGAAGAAATCGTCAAGAAGGCCGAAGCTCTGAAGGCCGAGCATAAGCTCCGCAAGATCTTTATCATCGTTGTCGAAGGCGAAGAAGGTGATGACAAACCTTTCTACATCGCTTACATGCGCCGCCCCAGCCTCATGCACTTCAGCCAGTATATGAATTTCGCCCAGAAGGACGTGATTCAGGCAAACAAGATGCTCGCAACAAACGTGTTCCTCGCCGGCGACCGCGAACTGGTCGATGATGATGAACTCTTCCTCTACGGTGCGATGAACCAGCTCACCTCGCTCATTGAGGCCCGCAATGCCGAAATGGTAAAAAAATAGAGCGTTGTCGAATAGACAAAGAGGATGTTTACAGACAACGCTATGCACTGATGGCTTACTACTATCCTCATTTGGACTTAGACAACATGACAGACGATGATTTTGCCTTTTGGTCAGAAAATGCCTACTGGGTACATTCTCAGATGCTCATGGTTCAACAAGCCAATACGGTAGGTATGCTGACAGGAGGTGCAAAATAATTCAGGATAGGAGCTTAACGGCTCCTATTCTTGTTTTTGGACTATTATTATAAAAAGACAGAATGGCACAACTCAGTTATATAAATACCGGGGTTAAGCAAACCCCAGACTTAACTTTCAATATCCCGACAGATGAGAGTGTCGGAGCCTTTTTATTTGACACAAGCGGGTTTGATAAGCCGTTTGAGTCATTCCCACTGCTATATCACAATTTCAAAGATGGCCAGATTCAGTGTATCAAAAATATGGATGATGCACTCTTGCTTGGTATAACTAATGATGGTTTTCTCAATGGATTGATATACTATCATTTATCTCAATTCTTTGATTTTATTGGAGAGAACCAAGCTGTATATATTGCCATTGCTGATTGTACTAAGGACTGGGATGTGATACAGTATATTCAGCAGCAGGCCAGCGGGCGAATATTTCATATTGGAGTTTGGACTTCTCAACCTATCTGGAATAAGAAAACCGATGGGTCAATGGGGTTTACCTCGCTCATAACCGACCTTCAGGCACAAGCTGATGAAATCAATGGTAAAATCGGAGTGTCAACTCATACGATGGTGCCTCTGCATATAATGTTATGCGGAAATACGAATTATATTGGAGGTGATCAAATCCATTATAAGAAATTGCCTAACGCTATTGAATTGAATTGCCCTAAGGTTTCCGTAGCTTTAGTACAAAACGGCTCTCAGGAAGTGCGCCAGATGCAGGGCAACAATCCTCTTCAGGCCCCAGTTTCTTCTTTGGGATTGATAATGGCTTGTCTGGCTTTATGTGGAGCTGAAGAAAGTATTGCATCTCTGGAAAAATGTGATTTGAACAAAAATGAGGGATTCAATAATCCGGAATGGGGCGTAGGTAGTACCGGCACTCCAATGAGTAGCGTACACCGTGTATGGGCCAATACTATCTCTTCACGAGGCTACATCATTCCAGTTGATTATGAAGGGTTGGAAGCCTCATACTTTCTTAGCAGTGACCAGACTTTGTGTGAAGGTGACTTCAACAATATAGCCAACAATCGTGTAATGCACAAATGTCGCCGGGCAATGTGTACAGCTCTTATTCCCTATGTAAACAGCAATCATATTTATGTTCCCGGCACCCATAATATCAGCGCAACATCAATCACTATTATCACAGATTCTATCAACACACTTTTGGATTCCGTGATGAGAAATAAGCAAGGTCAAAATCAGATTAATGGTCGAGTAGTAACATTCTTGGAAAATGATGAGCTTCTGGAGAATGACTCTATTTCACTGAGACTGGAAATCGGGCCGGTAAACTATAGTGGTTTCTTGTCAGAAGAAGTTTCTCACGATATAGATTAAGATTTTTAAGGTTCAAGCGTATCAAAGAACCACATGCCCCAGGCCGTAAATGGCTTGGGGCTTCTCTTTGACTATTAATAGGTAGCAAATCATTTAGCATTACTACCAATGGCAGATTATAAAGATTACATCGTTAGGTATGACATTATTGCTGATGTAACCAAGGCCGCCGAGGGACTTCAATCCATTGCGAACATCGCAAAGGAATTTGAAGTTCCAATGAACACGCTTAAAACAGCGATCACTCAGGTTAGCCAGTCGGTATATCAGCTCAAACAGAACTCGCAAATGACATTTGCTCCTAAGATTGATGTAGGGGCATTTAATAATCAGTTGCGAGCAATGGTGACACAAGTAAAAAGTGCCGCCGCCGAGATGCACGCTGCAATATTTGAAGCTCTCTCCGGCAATGCTACTGCTACAAAAACTGCTCAAAAGGGCATTGGAACAGCATTAGGAGGGAATAGATCAGTTGCAGCCATAAAGAAGGATATTGAGGCTTATAACAAAGAGTTAGACAAACTCTTAGGTACACCCAAAAAAAATAAAAAGGGGGAAACCATAAGGAATCGTGATGGCTCTATTTTAATGACCAAAAACGCTTTGGCAAAGGGCAATGCGCAGATTCAAGCTCAAATGCAAGATAGACTTCTGGAACTGGAGGCAAAAAAACAAATGTTCCAGAAGATGATTCAGCAGAGAAAAGCTGAACTGGCAGTTGCGGAAAAGATGGAAAAAGAAGCCGCTGCACAACAAGCGAAGGCTTCTAAAACATCTGCTCCAGCTACTGTTTCTCGATCAGCAGCCTCTCAGCCGGCGAAACTCACAAATGTAACCCCAGCTGTTATCAGAGAATGGAAAAAAGCATTTGGTGATGCAAAAAGTAAAGCTCTCACGGTCAATATCAGGGGTAACGCCACAGGTGCTGGTGGTGCCTTAACTGTTATTGAACAGATACAAGCCTCTCTA
Organism: Lepagella muris; assembly: GCF_004793975.1. Taxonomy (NCBI): domain Bacteria; kingdom Pseudomonadati; phylum Bacteroidota; class Bacteroidia; order Bacteroidales; family Muribaculaceae; genus Lepagella; species Lepagella muris. The sequence goes on along the minus strand of NZ_SRYB01000009.1, from coordinate 104,729 downwards.
AAAGCATTACAAGCCCAAGGTACTTTCAATATCAATCCTATACTGAATACAGAAGGTTTTGCAGCAGCTGAAGCAAAACTTAAACAGTTGGCCGGTCTGAGTGCAGCAGTTGTCGCTCCTTTTACACCCAAAGAAACTAAGACTAAAACTGGAAAGTCATCCAGCCTTGTTTCTTCGCTTACAAAGGACGAAAAGACTAAACTCACAAACGCTCAAAAGCAGGTAAAAACTTGGAATGAGAAGATTGCCACCATCCAATCTCGTCTTAATACAAATCAGGCTATTCCGGAAGATCAACGTACTCCTGCTATAAAAGGTCAGATTACGAGAGACTCCAAAGCTCTTGCTACATATCAGGCCAATAAAGCGGAACAAGAAAATATAATCAAGTCTTTTCAAGGTAAAACAGCGGCGGCTACTCAAAGTGCGGTAAAAACTGCAAAACCATTTGCGATTGACGTTATAGGCAATATTTCAAAACTTAATGTCACTGCCAAGCCTCCAGTAATACCGATAGTCGGAGAAATATCTAAATTACAAGGCAAAGTAACTGAAGCAATTCCTGTTAATGTTAAAATTAGTGGGGAACAAGTTGCCGCATCCTTAAAGACCATTACTCCTACGCCTATATTGGATGTCAAAGTACATCTAATTCCAGATGGAATACAGCAACAACTTCAAGCTATTTCAGGTCAAACCAAACCAGTTAGTAAAACAGTTGCTAAAACTTCGACCTCAACTGCACCGACCGCTACACCTCATCCAGCATATACTCCCCCGACTTTTACAGCTGCTGATGAAAAACAGTTGAATAATTTGGCAGCGAAATATGGGACCCTATCAACAGCTCAAGAAAAAGCTGCCAAAGCAATGGCTTCTGCCAAGGCTAAATTGGATAAGAGTGGAGGCAGTAGTCATGCTTTTGACCGATATATGACAGCTCAACGTGAACATGCCAGCATTAAACAGCAGGCTATGGATGTTCATAAACAGCTCCAACCCCTAATGTTCAAGCAATTCCAAAGCACAGTACAAAGAGCTTTAACCAATGAAGAGCTTGTAAGAGGTATTGGAGCACAGAGTGTTATTAATCAGCTAAATGCCAAGAAACGACTGACGGCTGCTCAAAAGACCCAACTTGCAGAAGCAAATCAAACTCTTGCATCGTTACGCGCACCGGCGCCAATACCTACTACTCCTGCTCCTGAATCCACACAATCTACAGTAGCATCTCAACCAACTAAGGCGAAAAAGGCTCCTGCTAAAAATACTATAACCGCAACTGTTGATACAAAAAATATCATCAGTCAGATTCAAAGCATTCCCAAACAGACAATTCCAGTCTCAATTAAATTAAAATGGGAAAGAGGTGCTGTTGGCCGTCAAGAGCAGATAAAAAAACTCACTGGCAATATTCCTCCCATCCCCCTAAACTTAGATATTGCAAATGCAATTACAGGACTGGACGAGTTTATTGCCAAGGTAAAAGCTGCCAGCCCTCAAAATATCAAACTGACTGCTACTGGAGTCGCTACAAATGCAGCTCCAGCAACAACTGTAGCTCCTACACAAAAGGCTCCTACAACAGTTGCCACTCCAGCAAAGGGGAAAAAGACAACTGCCATCGGCCAGAAGAAACCTGCTGTTGTTGATACGACTAAGGGTTTAGCTCAAACTAAACTCCCTTCAGTCGCATTAAAACTCGACACTACAGCTGCTGTGGCCGCTTTGGAAGAGTTCGTAGCCAAGGTAAGAGCTGCCAGCCCTCAAAATATCAAACTGACTGCTACTGGAGTCGCTACAAATGCAGCTCCAGCAACAACTGTAGCTCCTACACAAAAGGCTCCTACAACAGTTGCCACTCCAGCAAAGGGGAAAAAGACAACTGCCATCGGCCAGAAGAAACCTGCTGTTGTTGATACGACTAAGGGTTTAGCTCAAACTAAACTCCCTTCAGTCGCATTAAAACTCGACACTACAGCTGCTGTGGCCGCTTTGGAAGAGTTCGTAGCCAAGGTAAGAGCTGCCAGCCCTCAAAATATCAAACTGACTGCTACTGGGGTGCCGCCTGCTGGAACACAACAAAATGTAACAGCGCCGGCCACAAATACTGTGCCGCCAGTTGCTCCGATTGTACCTCCTACGACCGGCGGAACTACTCAAAAAGGTCAAAAACAGAGTGGGCATACCGGCCACCAGCCTCTTACTCCAAGACAATATAGAGACCAACTTGGAGCACATTTGGCAAAAGGTGGAATGTTACCTCCAAATTACGCTACCCAAATTGCAGATCAGCAGAGAAGAAGAGCGTGGCATCTTGACCAGATGAAACGTGACGCTATGGCAGCTTTTGCGCAAAAGACTCCATACGAACTTGCTGAAGAAGAACGCTTGCGTAAGTTGGCTCCAACAACTGCTGGTACTGGGAAAAATAAAGTTGCCTGGGATTCTACTGCTCCGGCTGCCCATACTGCGCCTAATGGGTACAAGTGGGTACGAGCCAATGATCTTACATCATATCTCAATAATGAACAGCAACAGCAATTAGCCAAACTTAGAGGTGATGAAAGCAATGCGCGTGGAAATGTAGCGAGAATTCAATCTCAGATTGCTCGTAGTACAGGAAAGTCCAATGCTCGTCTGGAGGCGGCAAGGACACAATATGCAGCTATCCAAAAACAGATGGAGCCATATTTGAAACAAATGGCACAGCTGGAGGAGATGAAGAAGCCACTGCTCTCTTTGAAGAAACCCAATAAAACTCAGAGAAGTGCTCTTGCAAGAATCGAATCATCACAAGCTGCATTACAAACTCAGATAGACCAGTATCGTCAAGCACAAGCACCTTTCGCTAACGCAATTCAACACGAAACGGCATTGATGGCTCGATATGGTACGATGTCAAGTAATGCTCTTTCTGCCGCAACCCAACAACATTCTTCAGCACAGGCTGCTGTATCAAGATATACAGATGGCTGGAAATTGGCTCAAACAAATCCCAAGGGTAAGCCAAGTGAGTCTAATATCCAGAAAGCTGCTCGTTTACAAGCTCAGGCTCAAAATGCAATGTTGCCTTTTGCTCAAAACAAAGAGCAACTGAACATGCTGACAAAACATCGTCGGTATTTCCGTCAGGCCGTAGCAACGACTGGCATTATGCCGACTCCGGGTATGGAGGCACCTCAAATGCTGAAATACTTGCAGGGCGTATCAACTCAGATGCAGAAAGCAAGTGTTGCAGTACCCTGGACTTTGCAGAGTCAGATTAATAAACTTGAAGGTGATGTTGCTAAGGCAAATGGTGTAGGACAGCCCACCCAATCTCGTGGAACTGGTATGGTGCCTATGCGCACTGGTCAGCCAAAACCATTCTTTGATCGTTCCCGTAGATGGGCTTATCCATTTACGGGCCAGACCTCGTTTGGTGTTCGCACTCCAATGGCTGTAGATATGGCCAAGGGTATGGGTGTAATGTTTGCGATTGGTGGCGCGATGTCAGCCATTGGAAGCTCCTTCAGTCAGGCGATGGAGTATCAAAACACCATGCGCACTACTCAGGCCATTCTTCAGAACGGAACAGACTCATATAGTCAAAATTCGTTCAAGAATATGGAAGCCACTGTGCGTAATGTCGGTGTTAAGACAAAATTCTCTGCTCCCGAAGTCGCCAGTGCTGCTCGCTTCCTTGCTATGGCCGGATATGATATAGACGCTATCAATGCTGCTATACGACCCATCGCAGACCTTGCACTTATTGGAGATTCTGATTTGGGCGAGACTGCTGATAAGATGACCAATATTATGACCACCTTCCAAATCGCTCCTGAGCGTATGCGTGAGGCGGCAAATATAATGGCCACGACAGCTACTCGATCCAACACCGACCTTATGATGCTGGCAGAGTCTGCTAAATATGGCGGTGGTGTCGCAAATATGTATGGCCGTAATGACCCTCACCTTTTTGCCGATACAATGGCATTGTTTGGTGTTATGGGTAACGCCGGTATTCAGGCTTCTTCCGCTGGTACTGCACTCCGTATGATGTATCAAAACCTCTTTAAGCCGAACAAGACTCAAAAGGCGGTTCTTGATATGATGAAACAGAGCTATGGCATTACCACTCTTAAAGAGGATGGTAGCTATCGCTCTATATCTGACATCTTGATTGATATGGTCCAACGTATTCCTGAAAATCAGATGGCTCAGATTGTCGGAAACCTTTTCCGTATTACAGCTCAACCAGGTGCTGCTGCAACATTGTTGGCTGCTGCCGGTGGAGATACTGGAGTTGCACAAGAAATTGGCACTGGTATCGAAGCCATGTCATCAAAGATGAGTAGCAAGGCCGGCATGAGTTCTCTTGTATCTCTGATGTTGGCAAACCGCAACTCTGCATACGGCAATATCTCAGGAGCGATTGCTGAAGAGAAACAGAATACTATTTCAGGTCTTTGGGCGCAGGTAACTTCAACTTTTACTGAAGGTATCGTTCAGGCATTTGAAAATCGTCAAGGTGGCTTTGAGGGTATGCTCAAAAAGCTCAGGGATTACCTTGCAAAACCTGAAACTATACAAATGATGCAGAACCTTCTCGATTTGATTATCGAAATCGGCAAGGTTATGGCTTGGTTTGTTAAGATTTGGGCCTCGCTTTACAATGCTGCTCCCGGTCTTATCAAATTCTGGATTACATTCCAAATGGGCATTACTCAGATGGGTACTCTAATTGCTCCTATTATATCACTGATAGGTGTATTTGACCGTCTGAAGGGTTCAATTATGGCTCTGGCTGGCATTTCTGCTGTCGGAGGATCAGCTGTGACACGCAATGTGGCCGGTAGTGTGGCTGCCGGTACAGCAGCTAATGCTGCAATAGCGAACACACCATTCATAGTTGGTTCTGGTAAATTCGGCACTAATAAGGTTATTCGTGGTAATATTGCTACCAGAGCGCATAATGCTATGGCTGCAAATGCTATCCTTGCCGGAGAGCTTGCACTAAGTGGCGCCAATAAGCAGACCACACTGGCCGCTCTCAATAAAGAGACACGTCAGCATTATGCTGCTGTTCGTGAACGTGCTGCAAGAATATATGGACCGGCCAGGGCTGGCAGAGCTTTCCGTGCCGCCGCCACTGCTGTTCCTACAATGGCCTCTTTCGCTCCGATGTTTGGAGGATTGAAGAGTATGCTCATGGGATTGCTCACTGGTTTGGCTAAGGCTGCTGGATTCTTGGTTAATCCCGTAACATTAGCAGTAGGTGCAGTAGCCGGTTTAGGATATGGCTTATATAAGCTGAAACAGCGCATTGACGGTACTTCGGAAGCGCAGCAACGTGCAAGAGTGCAAGCGAACAAAGCTGCCGACCAGACTCATAGAGAGCTTACTAAGGAAGGTAAATGGTATCAGGATATGATGTCAGAGAATATTCCTGAAGCTGCCCCAGTTATATCCAGTATTGATACGGCTCAGATTGAGAAGTATAATGCAGATAAGCAAAGATTTAATCAGCTTTATGCAACAATCTTCAATGACTTCTCCAAGGATGCCAGCAAACAATCTATCAATGACGTAACTACCAAATGGCGTAATGTCATAACTGCAAACCCGGCATATTCGCTCGCTATTGGTAATGCCCGAAATTATGACTTCTCCAAGAAACATAAGCAAATGGAGTACAATGTTCATAATGACGCTGGCAATCTGGGCATAGCTTTGTGGAATTTATGGCACGCAGATGAAGATACCGCCATAAATCAACGTAATGGTATGGTTCAGGACGCCCTTATGATTGAGGGTGCAAATGATCTTCGGACTCAACAAGCTATCAGAGAAATTGCTGACCTCCGTCAAAAGTATCTTGCCGGAGAAACATCTTATAAAACTGAAGAGGAATATCAGCAAGCTGCCATTGCCATTAGAAACAAATATATGTCGCAATTCACAGCGAAACTTCCCTCTGCCGGAATGACACCAGAGCAATTCCAGCAGACTACTAATCGCAGTGTCTATGATAAATATCAGTTAGGCGCCCAGAATCTTATGGATGCAACTATCAATGGTCAAATGGGGACCTTGGTAGGAAAAATGAATGCTTATCAGTGGCTGTCAGATGCAGAAAATCGTGCTAAGTTATATACTGACGAATGGTATAATGCAATTTCCAATATCATTGGCGATTATCACGTTATCTACAACGCCGTCTCAGCCGATGGTCAGCAGCAGGCCAACATCGAATTAATGCTTTCGACTCTTCCAAATGGACGGTTGAACTTCACCAATATTTTAGACCAGATTCGAGCCAAAGTTACAAACTTTAATCTGACTCTTCAAGGTTTTTCTGATATTATTGGCGCGTCGTACAAAATGATGGCCGAAGCTGGAGTCATTGATATTAATGATGCAAATGGACTTAAAGAACAGATAAGGCATCAAATGAATGGCGCGAAATATGGAGATAAGACCGTTCAGGACTATTGGGCACAATGGATTGCAAGTAATGAAAACTCTGAATGGGTAAAAGCTGGTATCAATGAGAAGCAATATGTGGACTTTATAATGGGAAGATCTGGGGAAACTATCAATTTGGGTAATCGAATTGTTTCGCGTTCCGCAGAACAACAGCAAATGTACCATAATATCTCTCGTAAAACTGCTAACACCATTATTGAGCAGAATAAACATCTTATAGACAAAGCTCAACAGTTAGGGAATAATAACTCAGGCACTCAATATACTCCAACCCCAACCCCAACCTCTACCAAAGATCAGCAAGCATACGCCTCTCATTATGATCGGGCTGCTGCAAGACCAACTCAGGTTGTGTTTAATATCAATAATCTGGCGAGCTTCGACAGAACTACAGTGGCTTCCAGTGCTGAAGAGCGTGACTTGATGGCAGCAATGGAAGATAGAATTGCCGGAGCAGTATATCAAATGTTTGCAGAAGCCTCCAATCAGGCACAGCGAGTAATGGATCTTACATAATGATACACATAAAAAAGAAAGATGGGGCTTTTAGTCTCATCTTTCTTTTAACACTTATATAACCCCTAAATCAACACTCCTGAAGGTAAACACCAACTTTTGCTACTTGGTCATAAGGCATTTTGAGTCTGATAATTACATTCCCAACATAAGGTAGATTTCGTTTTTTTAATTCAAATTGCGTACTTTCTCCAATTTGAATAATCTTTCCATCATAGTCAAACAATGAGATAACAACATGAACCCATTGTTTGCTTTGCCTTCCAGCGCGAAACAAAAGATAATTCATAGTGATATATTCACTATCTATTGGAGAAAATGACATAGTTTGAACTTTTACGTTCAAATCTTCAAATGAAGAAGTACAGATCTCTATTTTTTCTGATAAAGATACTGCTTTTTCTACTGCATCCATATATATAAGATGAATTTTCTAAACGATAAAGTTAGAATCTTCACATTTATCATTTGCATTTATTTAATTCATCATTATACCATTGGGCTGCTTTATTTAGTTCTTCTGTTGTTTTATCGGCAGCTTCATTTGCACGTTTTCTGGCTTCTATCTGAGCCTTCGTGTTCCCATTGATATGGTCTATAAAATAGGACACGCCCCAACATACACTGACACCTACAATGGCAGCAAACAACATGCCTATCAGGGCACTTTTTTTAATTTTTCCCATAGTCATTTTGAATTTGGTATTATAGTTCACAAAATGACATATACCCTTTTTCTTATCCGAGGTGGTGATTTCGACGCGAAACAGGACTTATGCCACTTTCCAAAAATTTTCTGAAAAGTAGTGCAAAATTACTCAAAAATCGTCGATCTACCAAATTCATTGCACCAGAACTATTATAGAGTATGAGTACAAGTCTAAATAACCTCGCAATAACAACCACTGGCAGTGCAATGGCTTCTACAATGGGAGCCTTGTTTAATACTTTACAGAGTAAAATTGCTAATGGTGGTAGAGATAGTAACTGTAAATTTTACTATAAAGACGGCGCCGGCGGCTCACTTCTTCAAGTAGCAGTCAAGGGAGTTGTCCGGGGAGCCGTATCTGAATTAAAAAATGAAGCCGTCAATGCCTTTAACTCTTTGCTGAATGGTAAAAGAACCAAAGATACAGTTGGTGCAGCCTGGGTGGAGTCCGAATTGAAGAAGCAGGAGATCGAGGCAAAAGAATATGGGATGATGCAAGTAGATGGTGGTACTATCTATGCTTTAGATGACTGGGGTGGCAAAGCTCCAGAAGCTCTGATGTTGGGAATTGAACTCGATCAGAATATCACCATAACTCAAAAATTCCCTGTATATCGTACTAAAGTAATTGATGCAAAGAAAGGTATCTATAAAGAACAAGAGCCTGATACTGTAACCAATACCGTCAATACTAAAACTTTGGTATGGTATGACACCACTGCTTTGATAACCATTAATTCCGATAAAAATCTTATAGCCACTCGTGTTACCGGGCGTGATTATAGCCGTAAGGAACTTGTTTCCAATGGCGATATAAAATTTACTGTCTCAGGTCAAATCACAAGTGGAAAGCCAGACATCTATCCCACAGAAGAGATGCAGAAATTCTACAAGATTATGCAATACAAAGGCATTATCAAGGTCAATAATATGGTTCTTGATATGCTGGGTATCACGCATATTGTCATTGAGAACTTCAGTGTCTCTCCACGTCAAGGATACAAATCTCTCCAACAATACACCTTCTCAGCTATTGGATTGCAGCCGGAAAATGAAATTGAAATCTCTGAAGATACAGTTTCAATCATTCCGCAGAAGAATGTTTCCGCAAAAGAAGATGATGGCAGTGAATGGATGAAGATGTTGAACAATCAGCTTGAAGGACTTAAATCTATGGCTTCTGATTTGGTTAAGCAGGGCGTAGGTTTGGCTGCCGGCTTGCTGGAAGAACAATTATAATTATGGCATCAGATTTAACTTCACTCCGCACACAGCGACCCGATCTGGTGCAACAGGTCGAGTACACACTTACCCCTAAATACTATCAGCATAAAGCCTATGAGGATAAGCTCGCTATACTGGTATGTCAAATCAAAATTTGGAAAGCAAGTGGGAATAATTGGTTTTCTATTCCCTCTGCAAACCAGTGTTTGACCATACGAGAATGTGAGAGCATTGAAATATCTGACTCTGCTAAAAACCTTATCAATAAAGCAGTTGTCAGATTTCCTCGTGGCACTGTTATCAATCTCTCCAGTCGTAAGGAAAAAGATGTGATGAGTGGTGATAAAGCGGATTCAACCGATAAAGAAAACACCCTCAAAACAGCCAATAATGATGGTGATGTAACCTCCACTCCTACTGCATTATTCACTGAAGATGGTGTCTCCACCACCTCTATGGCTGCTAATTATGATGATAAGGGCTTAATTGACTTCAACCGCACCAAGACTGAAGCTGCATTGCTTAGTCCTAATGATGTGGCCGTCGGTAATCGTATCGAAATACGTTTAGGGTACGCATATTCTGAAACCGAGTTTAAGAAGATGAACACTGCTGACAGTGATCCGAATATGGATGTGGTGTTTACCGGCTTTATAACCGCTATTTCTGTTGATACTCCCTTGGAGTTAGAGTGTACCAATATGGCCCATATCCTCGCTTCTGTCAGCACACCCAACATATCAGCTAAGGCCACGTTAATGGTCAAGGATTTTCTTGATGATGACGGAGAATATCATCTTTTGAAAGATACAGGAATACCTCTGGCCGAAGCAAGTAAAGGCTCAACCATTTCTGTGAGTGGTGGCTCTATCAGCAATAACTTGACCATTGCCGATGTGCTTACTGAATGGAGCAAGAGCGGTGTCCTTTGTATGATTGAAACAAAATCAGATGGGTCCGCTCAACTGCGTGTTGGTCTTACTTATTATGCCGGCAAAGGAGGTGGGCTTCCCAATAATGATAAGAAGTACATTACCTATAATGGGGGAAACAACTCAGTCAAACTCATTCAGTTTGATTGGGATGTTGCCCAGGATAAACTGAATCTGAAACGCAACGACAAGAAATATCTGGCAGTCGAAGCTCAGGGGCGCACGAAAGACAATCAATTTTTTAAGCTGACACTCCGAAAAAATCCAAACCCTGATGATGAGGGGTGGATGATTGAGAGTGACGGTCAATTCCAGATTGTCAATCGCCGAAAGGTAAAGGATCGTAAGAAAATGAAATTTGTCAATGGTACTTATAGCACCAAAAGAATTGAAGGTCATCTTACGGATCCGGCCAAGCTCGATAAGTACAATGTCATCCAATATCTCTCAACCAAGGTAGGTATTACTGAAGAAGAACTTATTGAGGAGGCAAAGCAATATTGGGCCAACTATAATCCCAACGGTATATCAGGCTCAATAGTGATATTTGGTGATTTGTACATCAAACCTACTGATATAGTTGGCCTGATAGATGTACGCCAGCCGGAGAAAAACGGATATTACTATGTCGAAGCTGTGAATACCAGCTTTGGAATGGGTGGTTATCGCCGTGAACTTCATATCCCTTATAAGATAGCCACGTTTTCAAAACCAGTTCAAATCATATAATTATGTCGCTTAAAGGAGAAATCAATAAATATTTAGGAGATGTCAGACGTTCTGTAGGGCAAATGGCCCGACAAGGGATGACTGGTCCTGATGGTGCTGTGCGTGGCACCAAGAAAATTCTGGGATATGTATGTGCTATTCACGAAGAGGGGGATTTAGCTGGCACTATTGACGTTCAGGAATTTAACTATGAGCCTGATGAATATCCGATTATGGGTACTGGTCATCACGAAGGAGTATTGCTTTCTGCTATTCAGGACAATTCCCAGGGTGTGCTGATTGTTCCGGTGCTTTATTCGGAAGTTGTCATTACTCAAAATCCCACCGATGGCCGTGAATATGTGCTGATGTATAGTCACGCAAAGCGTATTCAATTTTTAGCTCAATCTATCGAAGGTGAAGATGATGGGGAAATTGAGATTGGTGTTACCGAAACGGAAAAGCCTGTTGAAACAGATGATGGCCTGGATAAGGATTATTATGAGTTGGAACCTACCAAAAATAAAACCAACACAAAATATACTTCCAAATCTATCACTGACCAAATCACCTCTCCAGATGATGAAGAAGGCTTTAAGCAAGAAAAAACTGTTGAGCATAAAATTATTACTGTGGGAGACACCAAAATTACTATTGATGGTGAGAATGTGACAATCGAGACAAGTGGTAAGGTTTCATTCACGGTTGGAGGCACCAGCATTACTGAAGAGGACGGCTCTGTCAATATTAAGACCGATAAGGCCAAAATCGAAACAAGCAGTTGTGAAATCAAAGGTTCTGATGTCAAAGTTGATGGGGCCTCAGTAACTATTACTGGTGGTACTCTTAAAACCAAGGGAGTGTCAGCAACAGATTTGAATGGCCCATTTAACGCCATTAAAGTCTGTCCTTTCAGTGGCGCTCCCCATTGCGGATCGTCAGTTAGCGGAACATAATATGAGTAAATCAGCATTTGCACAAACTATCATATCAAAGCTCAAAAGCTCAATAGGCACTTCTGGTAAAGATTATTCTGCCGGAAGTGCCTCTGCCGCTATGAGCGCAGTAGCAGCTGGGATAACCGAATATCTGATTGCTAATACAACTGTTATGGTTGCTTATGTAGGCATTATCCCTGGAACCCCACCAGTTCCCGACCCATTAGTTACTGATACATTCAAGATAATCGGAAGTTGCGCACCTACTGGCCCATCAAACAGCTTTGATAGTTGGATAAGGCAAATAGAGTCCAATATTATTGCTGGATTCCAGCTTGCACCCAAGGGAAATGCTGGCCTTGTGTTCGCTCAAATGCCTTTTGCCATTCCCGGCATTGTTACGACACAAGCTAATTTGACCGCAACACACGATGTGAGTGATGAGGATCCTCAGCAAAAAGTTTGGGAGGTTGTATGTGGAGGAATTATGGACTGGATAAACAGTTTGGCAATGAACGTAACTCCGGGAGCAGCTACTCATCCCACAGCACCCTCCACTGGCACAGCAACTATCACCAAAATAACCATCACTTGACCCATCTCACTTGACTATTATAGATAAAAAGCAGTCAAGAAAGATGGTAAGAGACATAATCATAGATATGAAGGAGCGTGACTTATTGACCGAAGATAAGTCAAATGCTTCTATACCCATATTTGATTCACTTTGGGGCAATATATTCGATGAGGATAAAGAACTTGACATCCTGATTTGTAACATCATTATCCCTGAAGCGTATTGGAGTATGGTTAAGTATGAGGACGGCGAAATGACTTGTCGTTTCAAGTCTGCATATATACCCAACACCAGCAATTTCAGAATCCGACTTGTTGGTTTGCGCAGTGGCAAATATTATGTGTTCAGCAACATCAGAGGTGAATTTGGATTGCCGGTAAACAGCTATGTCCTAAGTAAGAATATTGCTGCTCCTATTTCGGCAAGTATGCTCCCTTTCATAGACATTGATGGTGAGTTCTTAGTAAGACTGGTGCAGAACAGCAAATCAGAAGTGCTGGATAAGGCTTATATCTATTCTGCTAAAAGCACCGACATCAGTATTAACTATAGTGATGACCAAGCCTCTCAGCTTCTTACTTTATGTGCCCCCGGCAAAAGTTACCGATACCCCACTACCGGTGTTGGGATTACTAAATACCTAAACTGTGTGGTTGCGCACTCAGATTTGCAGAAAGTTCTGGAAGCTCAGTTCAATGGCGATAAAAAGCCCATTCAAAATGCGGAGTTCGATAACGAAACCTGCAAACTTGATGTGCTTTTCAATCCTGAAAAAGAAGAACCTGATACTGGGTTGGATGATATTGATGACCTCAATCTCGCCTTTTTCAGTATGTTTACTGATGAATATGTCAGACGTAATATAGTTCTTAATGAATTGTCTGACACCGACTTTATGGAGCTGCTCAATGGTTATCCTTATGCCCTTAACATTCTTCTGTTTACCGATTACACCACCAGTGTCTCCCGCATTGCCAATAAGGTTGAACCGGGCCAATTTAATGGTGTAGGCGATATAGAGGCCAGCGATAAATACTATATCGTTTCTGCAACTCTGGAGGCAAACACCATAGTGATGTTTGATGATGAAACAGAAGATGAGGTAAAGGACGCACCTATCTTTATCATCAACGATAACGATGAATCTCGACTATATACCGCCTTGGTAGAGCAACCCTATTGGCTCACTGAAACTTGTCATAAGTGCTTCATATTAAAGCGGAGGTCCGTAGTAAAGTATATGATTCGTCAAGACCAATTCCGTGCCGGCAAAGGATTGTATATGGTGCCTCAAACCAGTGCCAACATAAAAAATATGCTGGGATTGGTGCAAGACATCAATACCGGTAGATTGCTTGGCATCGTCTCTAATAGCACTAACATCAGTGACATGACACTGGATGAAATCACTCAGCATATTTACGCAACTCAAATAAATCAGTGATATGAATAACGATAACGTGGTCAAAATTGGAACCGCTCTAAAGTGGCGCAACACTTTTGACTTAACCAAGAAATACTATCAGGAGAACGTGGTCACGGCGTGTGGCTGCGTATTCCGATGTAAAGTATTGCAGGCCCAGGGGAAATCCCCAATCAAAATGACGGATGATCAGGGTCATATCGTATATACCAACACCGACGTCTGGGATGTACTTGTAGATATGGCATATTATTACAACTATGCCGTTGATACCAAGAAACTTACTCAGCAGATGCTGGATTATGCGAAGAAACTGGATGAGGCTTTCCAGAAGCAGCAGAAAGAAATTGAGGCTATTCAGAAAGACAACAAGGACCAGTGGGATCACATCAACGCCATTGAAAAAGTCAACGATGAACAGCAGCGTGAGCTAAACGCCATCTTTGATACCATCAGCTGTTTCAGTGAGGGTATTTGGATTGACACTCTGCTTTGGAGTAACGAAACCATCTGGGATAACAACAAGTATGCGATTACTGATGACTTGCAAAATCAGATAAACGAACTGACCGAAACACATCGTCAGGACATAGAAGATTTAACTGAGAAGCATAATTCAGAAATCAGCAAACTTGCTGCCCACGTCGTACAGCGTGAGAAATATCAGGATGGCATAAACGACTATCTCCAGGATCAGGTTTACGACCTTAACAATACTTTATCCTGCTTTAGCACCGGTGTTTGGGAAAACGACTTGCACTGGAGCCAGCTCACACTTTGGGATAACAACAAGTATGCTATTACCGACGCTCTTGCTGAAGAACTCAAAAGTATGGCCGACACCCATAAAAAGGATGTTGAAGCCATCAACAACAGAATTAGTGATAATAAGAAGGCTTTTGAAAAGGCAATGCTCGAAAATGCTAAAGAGCACGGTCTGGTCAAAACTCATCTTGAAAAACACGATGAAGAAATCAAAAGCCTTCAGGATCTCATTGCTATTCACGATGAACAGATTATTGATCTCATTGATACCCTTTGCTGCTTTAGCTCAGGTCAATGGGATAATGGTCTGAAGTGGAGCAATAAGGCTTTATGGGAGGATTCAAATCTGATGATAGATACCTTTGAAGATGTCTATTCCAAGATAGAAGAACATCAGAAAGCTATTGAGAATTTAACCAAAGAGATTCAAAAGGTTAAGTCTGATGCTGCTGAAACTCTGAAATCTATCAATCAGACTTTCGATGGGTTCCGAAAAGAGCATGAGGCCTTCCGAAAAGATCACGAGGCGTTTGGCAAAGAACACGAAACTTTCCGTGAAGAGCATCAGAAGTTCACTGACCGCCTGAATGGTCACGACACCCAAAATGAAGAACAGCAAAGAGAGCTTGACACTCTTCTGTATCGCATCTCCGTAGTCACAAATGGAGTATGGGACAATAACTTGTTATGGGTAAATGATTCTGAATGGGTCAACTCCAATCTTAGTGGTTCTTGTCATTGCCCGGAAGATACTGAAGAGAGATTAGATGACCTTCAGAATAATCTGGAAGCGGTTGAACAGCGTGTTTCCGATACAGAAACAAGGCTTAATGACGTAGAAAGTGGTATTGATACCAATTCTGCTAATATCGCCATCAACCAATCGGCAATAGCGGACAATGCTTCTGAAATCGAAAAGATTAAAGAGGCTGCTGTTGCGGAGCATAGAGCTGTCGCTTATCAGCTTCGAGCCATAGGGCGCGAACAAGCTGCTCAGGATGAAAACATCGCTAAACTGGGAGAGCATTTCAGTTGCTATGCCGATGGTATCTGGGGGGATTTATTCATCTGGGATAACGAACTTCTTTGGGCTAATCAGTCTGGGGTGGTAACGGAGGCTATATCTGATCTACGGAATGACCTTAGAGATACCCGCCAGAAACTGAATGAGGCCAATGAGGACATTATGACTAACCTCTCGCTCATTCGGACAAATCACCAGCTTATTGAGGGTAATTCGGTTGATATTCAGAACAACAAAGCTGAGATCGAGAAAACCCAATCTGACCTTCAGACAACTGCTGATGAAATCCGAAAAGAAGCACTTACGGAACATCGTCAAGTTGCCTATCAACTGAGAGCTATAGGACGTGATCAAGAAGTTCAAAACGATAATATTGCCAAGATAGGTGAACACTTCAGTTGCTTCGCCGATGGTGTATGGGGTAATCTCTTCGTATGGGATAATGATCACCTCTGGGCTAATGCTGCCGGTGTCATCACAACCGCTATTGAGGATATTCATATCGAGCTTGATTCTCATAAAGAAACACTTGACCTCATACTCGAAGAGAAAGATGAGCACTTCACTTGCTTCAGTGATGATGTCTGGTGTAATGCTTCTGTGTGGGATAATGGCCGTCTATGGCCAAGCGATTTTTCAAACTTTGCAGAAGCAATCCAGAAAAACGCAGAAGATATAGAAGCAATTACTAAGTCTGTGGGGGATTTCAAAACTCAAACAGATGAAAAAGTTGAGGCTATAGAGAATACTCTTTCCCAAGCGTCTGATAAAATCTCTGAGGTTTCCACTTTAAGTCAGAATAACCAAAAACTGATTGAAGAAAATACTCAGAAAATCAACAGTAACACTGAGGATATTCAAAAGTTGGGAAATGTAGTCGGCACTCTTCAGTCAGATGCTATAACCGAACATCGTCAGGTAGCCTATGAGTTGAGGGCTATTGCTCGTGAGCAGGCAACCCAAGATGAGAATATCTCCAAATTAGGAGAGCATTTTGGATGCTTTGTTGATGGCGAATGGTGCGATCTCTTCCTTTGGAATAATGGTCAGTTATGGCATAATGAGACTGGACTGGTCGAAGAAGCGATTGCTGACACTAACGAAAGGATTGATGCTATTGAAAGTGAGATTGAGGCTCTCAATCAAACAGCTGAAGAACATCAGTCCGAGTATCAGGAAATGCTCGATGATATTCGCTCTTATAACGGATGCTTTGAGAAAGGCGAGTGGGCAAGTCCATTCTTCTGGAATGATACTGATGTTTGGTACAATTCTCCCAATGTGGTTTCAGAAGCTGAAACTGAGATTATCAAACACGACACCCGTCTGACAGCTCTTGAATCTCAATTTAAGCTCTTCCTTCAGCAGTTTGCCGCTCAACAGACTATTATTGAACAGCAACAGGATATACTGGAAACATTTACCGATTGCTTCACAGTGCTCAATTTAGGTAAATGGCATAATCTGCTGTTCTGGGATAATTCCTCAAAATGGTCTGATGTGATGATAACAGAAGCAGTGGAGAGTGGTGGAATTGCCAGTGTCGCTGTAAGAGACTATGACCCGGCAACTCAAACGGTTTCAATATAAAACTCTATTTGTGAGGGAGTTAAGACTCACATTCTTATATAATTAATAACCATAAACAACATGGCAGATCTTAAAGTTACACGCTTTGTCATTGATGGCCAGCCTTTTGTCATTCCCTCTGCTGCCGCAGATCAGGAGGGCTTGATGTCGGCCAGTGACTTTAGCAAACTTGCCGGTATTGCACCCGGCGCTCAGGTCAATGTACTGGAGGGCGTTAAGGTCAATGGCGTTGCAGTCAGCATTGCATCCAAAATTGTGGATCTTCTGATTGCAACGGGTGCGACCAATGGCACACTTTCAGTGCAGGGGACTGACATTCCTATTAAGGGATTAGCAGCTCTGGCTTACAAAGCCAACATTACAGCCAATGAACTCGATGCAGCTCTGAAGGCAGTAATCGACGCAAAAGCAGAGTCATCTGAAGTTGCCACTCTCAGTGGTAAAATCGACACTCTTAATGGCACCGGAGCCGGTTCGGTGTCTAAGGCAATCACCGATGCTTTCAATGACTTTGCTACTAAAGTCACTGATGATGGAGTGGTCAACTCCTACAAAGAGCTTATCGACTGGGCAGCAGAACATGGCAGTGATGCTACTGAAATGGCCGCTTCTATCACCAACATTGAGAATATTCTTGATGGTATTGGAGGTGATGGCGAACCCGCCACAGTCAATGCCGCTATCACGGCTGCAATCAATGCCCTCAACCTGACTTCCGCTCTGAACGGTAAGGTTGATAAGGTAGATGGCAAAGGTCTTTCTACAAACGACTTCACCAACGACCTCAAAACAAAGCTCGATGGTATCGCTGCTAATGCAACGGCCAACACCTATGCGTATGACGCAGATACCAAGACCCTCACTCTCACTGGCTTCACAGCGGCAAACTAAACTCTAAAGACTCATCGCAATGGCAGATACTAACCCCAAAATATTACAAACGCTTAATCTGAACGGTCAGCGTTTTAGTATTCCGGCTTGCTGGGAAGAGTTAGGACTGACTAAGGACTATATGCTTGCCCTTCTGAGCCGTGATGAGTACACTCCCGTTGCGAACCAACAGCCCACCGACACGCACACGCTTTATACAGACACGGTAAGTGGGAATCCCGCAGGTTTTCACCCGGGACAGTGTGTGATTTATCCAGATTCAGATATACCTGATGGCTGGGGTTTATCCATAGCCAAAAATGTAACCACAAACGTCCAGGGTGTGCCTACCAAAGTAAATTGGTATCACGCCACTGATGTTGAAAAACGTCTTACACGTTTGGAGGAAAAAATAACCATAACACATGATGGTGTAATCGGTACTGGATTGTGGATCAATGAATATCCGTGGCAACAGGACGCTGTATGGGATAACGGGAATTAGTGTTTTTACAAGTTAATACTATTATATAAAAAAACCAACAGTTTTAATACATTTAACAACATGGCAACAGAAAAGCAAATTACAATGGACACAGACTGGGGTGCCAAGGGTGCACAACTTACCGGTGCTCAGGTTCAGGCTTTCATCAAGGGTCAGCTTCAGTCTCTGCATGACAAAGATGCAACCCTTCAGAATCAGCTTAACAGTCTGAACTCAGATCTGGGTGACGCCAACCCTCAGCTTCAGGCAGCTACAGACGGCTGTTTTGTAACCTATCATCGCAAAAGCGATAACTGGCCTCTTGCCGTACCACACTGGAAGTGGCCCGCTCTTGAACAGGCAGGTGAGGTTGCAGACGGTGTGCTTGTACTTATTGATGGTCAGGCTCCTATCATCGTTGCACCTACCCAAACCAACCTCAAATGGTCAAAGAACGCTATTGCGGTCAATGCTGATACCGGCGGTGACTATACCAAGGCGTATGTGGATTACACCGGCAAAACTCGCACAGCAGCTATCATGGCTAAGGGTGTCGAACTCTTTGGTGAAAACGAAGAGGAATGGACTCAGTATGCTCCCGCATGGTGTAACGCTTATGATCGTTCTTACAACAAGGGCGATGAAGCGGGCACTATGATTGGCATTGGTGCTGGTAAATGGTGGCTCCCATCTATAGCGGAACTGCTTACCATTTGGAAGCACAAATATGCAATCAACCTTTGCCTCTCAGTTATTTCTGGCGCAAGCCAGCTTTCTGAGAGCTGGTACTGGTCCAGCACTGAGTACTCGGCGACGAACGCTTGGAACTTGCACCTGAACGACGGCACCCTCAACGGCTGGCACGCTAAGGTGCAGGCCAGCGGCTACGTCCGTGCCGTGGCAGCATTTCATTAACCCTTTATCTCTTCAACCCTTTAACTCTTCGGAGCGTAGCGACGAGCGAGCGAAGCGAGCATAAGGGTTGAAGAGATTCACCTATTCAACTTATCTCAAAGTAAATTCGCCGACTTAGGAAGGTTCAGGATTATGTTCCAAGGCTTTAAGATAAGTAAATAAGTGAATGAGGGTAAAGTAGTTAAGGAATTTGGTGTATTTGGCTTGGTATTAAACAAATACACGAATTGATGAAAATCAGTTTTGTTATAAACAACTGTTGCGATGGCTTTATCCAACGAATTGCCGGTTTACGTTGAAACCTATCATTATATTCAAGCAGTGCTTGATACTCATAAAAATTTTCCAAGGGATATTAAACATACCGTTGGTCAAGAATGGATCAAGAGAGTGATTTCATTGCCTACATTCATTGTGCGGGCAAATATGTTCAAAAGTGAACGTGAAGCCTATCTCACTGATTTCATTTGTGAGTTTGAGTATTGCAAATTGATAGTTAGACTGGCTGGTGATAACCGTTGGATAAGCCGGAAGCAACAATCAAATCTCATGTATTTGGAGGCAGCTATCGGCAAACAAGTGACAGCATGGAAGAACGCATCGAAAAAGAGGTATCGAAAGCGGGAAATTGCTGAAGATGGCGATTGATCGGTGCAACGCACAGAGTATGGAAGTTTAAGGATGACCATAGAGTATGCGCTTCCGTGAGAAATGGGGGTACTACTGCCATAAGTAGTTAAGAATAAGACAACGTACCCGAAACACTGAGAACTCGGCGACGAACGCTTGGAACTTGAACCTGAACGACGGCAACCTCAACAACTGGCACGCTAAGGTGCAGGACAGCGGCTACGTCCGTGCCGTGGCAGCATTTCAACGAAAGGCATAATTGCGATAGATAACACAAATATATAATGGCATTATCACTTTTAGTGCTGATATGGTGACGTATGAGGATTTGGTAGAAGCCTATTTGGATTGTCGTGTACATAAGTCGCGGACAAACAACTGCATTAAGTTTACTCTTGATGTGGAAGGCAATCTGTATGATATGATGCAAGCCATCAATAACAGAACATATCGACCTCGACGTTCCATTTGTTTTGTTGTTAGCCGCCCCAAATACCGTGAGGTTTTTGCCGCTGATTTTGCGGATCGAATAATTCATCATTACATCAGGCTTCGTTTAGAGCCATTAATTGAACAAGAATTTAATGACAGAACATTTAATTGCCGTGATGGTAAAGGAACTTTAGCCGGTGTGGATCAGATGAAGAAAGACATAATTGAATGTTCAAACAATTACACAAAAGACTGTTATGTCGCTACCGTTGATATTAACAGTTTCTTTATGTCTATCCCAAAGAAATTAGTAGAAGATTTAGTTATCCGGTTGATTGATGAGAAATATACTGGCGATGACAAAGATGATTTAAGATTCTTATATCATGTTGTATTAAGCCACTGTCCTGAGGAAAATTGTATAAGGCAATCGTCAATTACCATGTGGACTCATTTGCCCGCAAGCAAATCGTTATTCACTAATGGCGAAGGATTAGGGATGCCGATTGGTAATCTACCTTCTCAGATGTTCGCCAATTATCTCTTAAACTCATTAGACTGGGCGATTGAAAAAGAATTTGGTATTAAATATCACGGAAGATATGTTGATGATATATATTTGGTAGCTGAAACTAAAGAGCAAATTCTCAATGCTATCCCAAAAATCAGACAAAAGTTAGAATCCTTGGGGTTGAAATTATCGCCCAAGAAATTCTATATGCAACATTATTCTAAAGGATTAGATTTTACTGGAGCCGTTGTTAAACCCGGAAGAGTCTATCCACTTAGTCGCACAGTCACTAACTTTAGACACAGCATTGGTAGGCTCAATAAATGTCGCACCAAAGCGCAGGTTATAAGAGCATTGTCCTCAGTCAATAGTTACCTTGGATTATTAAGACATTATGATAGCTATGCCATTAGATACAATGGATTGATGGAGATTGATGCAAAATTATTTAAGTGGGTTTACATCAAAGGACACATGGAAGTGGTGAAACTGAAGAAGAAGTATCACCCCAGAACCCGTATCCGTTACCGGCTTAACCATAACTTTCACGATAAACTCTCCCTGCCTCATCCCATTGCTGTGTTTGAGGAAAGAGACGATAAGGAAAAATATATGAGGATGTTAGCTGAATATACCCCAGTGAATATCCCCTCAATCCACATACTTGAAAGTCATTCGGACTATTAATAATAAACAACATCAGTTTTAACTTTCAAAAAATCTGAACAATGGACCAGATCAACAGCAACAACGAACCTGTAGAACAGCAGGTAGAAGTAATGGCTCCCGAAGAGTCAGTAATGTCGCCTGAAATGCTTGCAGAAATGGAAGCTCAGAAGAATCAGGAACTCTATGGTGATAACGTCAAGAAAATCGGCGGTTGCGCTGTAGTGACCGTTGGAGACGAAGTTATCGCTCTCGAACTCCCGATCACCTATCCCCAGCTCCTTTCGGCTATCATCAAGCGCAAGTATGACTCCGACCAGGCCGAAGCGATCACCGCAAACTTCCTCAACGCCCGCCTTCAGGCCGTTCCTGAGAACAAGGCCGCTGAGTATGTCGCAGAATATGAGGCATACCAGGCATGGCGCAATACGGCTAAGGCCGTTGCCAAGGAAGTGATGGGGGTTGAAGAGTAATTACCCATCACCATAAGGCCGTCCTTGGATATACTATGTCCTTGGACGGCTTTTTTACAAAACCAACCAACATCAAATTCACAATGAAAAAGGTATTTTCTACCATAAAAGAACGCTGGAAAGCTCAAATCCCTATCTTCTTCCAGTGGATTATAGGTATTGGTACTGGTGTGGCTGCTGTCGCACTTGCAATCCAAATGGCTCTTACTTCCGGGGGGGCAACAATCCCTGAATGGTGGGAGTCTCTTTATCCATACCTTATCGGTATCGGTGCCGGCATGACGGCAACTGCTAAGTTCACTCAAAAGCACTGAAGCCAGACTATTAATAATAAAAACCAATGGCGCAATATAGAGTCCGAAGCGGACAAAACATATACGATGTAGCATTAACTCTCTATGGCAGTGTAGAGGGCATTTTTGATTTGCTGGCAAGCAATAGCTGGCTCAATATGGAGACCCAGCTTTCTTATGGCATGATTCTCGATTACCACGAAGAGTTTGCTATCAATAAAAACATCGTGATATGGCTAAAGGACAATAATGTGCTGGTAAAAAATGGGGAGCATATCTATAACTATCTCAATATAGAAGAGGTGGTTAAGAATCATATTGCCACCTATCATTCCGCTCAATACAATTCACTCGCTGAAATGTCATCGGACGAGCAGAATATGTATTGGGAATCACTCTATACTCCCCGAATGGTCATACACCATCAGGGTCAGGTATCTGATATGATTGTGCGCTTGAAAGCTGACACTCATCTCATCGTGGACTGGGGAGATTACACCGCACCTCAGATTATTGAGGGTACCGAAGAACAAGAAGTGGAACACTGTTATAAGGGGTCCGGGAAACATATCATTACTCTATATGGAGACTTTGAATGTACCAAATTAGACTTCCGGGAATTGAATGGTGTATATTATCCACTTGGTGTCATATATGCTGATGAGTTTCTCTCAGTATTAGATAATGAGGATCTGAAAAAACTTATAATTACGCAATGAGAAGTGTAAGTCAAATATATTCCGAAGCTGTCAGCACAAGAAACAACTACTTGCAGCTGACAGAACTCAATACAGGCCGTAGCAACAGTAAGCTCAGTATGCTCAATCTGCTGACTTATGTTGTGGCGGTCTGCATCCACACCTATGAAGCCGTCCTCGATCTCTTTCAGGTAAGGATTGCTGAAGTCCTCAATGGCCGTATCAATGGCACTCCAGATTGGTATGCAATGATGGCGAAAAAGTTTCAGTACAACAGTGTAACTGAGACTGGTGATGAGCTACGGTTCAATGAAGATACTATGAAAATTGAATATGCCCAGCCGGACACTTCCCATAGGATCATTGAAAAAGCAGCCTGGCAAACCGATGACAAGTCTCTTACTCTGAAAATTTGTAAAGCAAACGATAACTCCAATGAGGTCAATAATGGTATTCCTTATATGGCTCTCAATGACTATGAGCTGACCGCTTTCCGTATGTTTATCCAACAAATTAAGTTTGTTGGTGCCGACATCTATTGTGAGAGTTCCCCCGGAGACATTGTGACGATAGTTGCTGACAAGCACAATCCCATTTTTTACAATGACAGCTATGTTACGGCAGCCCAAGCATTGACTGAATTACAGCAGGCTATGATTGACTTTGCCAATGAAATGGAGTTTAATGGTATGTTCTACTATCAGTCTGTCTTAGACGTGATTAGAAAAACAGAGCATATCACTGACATCAGCAATAACATCAAGATATACATCAGCTCTTACAATACTACCGACCGTAAGTATGACGAGCCGGTGGAACTGAGTAATCGGATCAGGTTAAAAAGTGGTTATATCCGCTTGCTCGATACGAACTCAGTAATGACAATCAATAGTGACAACCTCACGCTGGTGCCAGCATCAAAAATGGACCAGTATTTTGCCGAACTGGAAGAGCAATGATAAACATTGATTTTATAAATATCAACAATGCGAAACTGATTGGCAGACTATTGCCTTTCTGGGCCAGGGGCAAGAAAACATCTTTGCTCCTGCAAGCCATTCTTAGCCCTATCGCTTCAGCACATAGTCGATTTAAGGCGTGGGGATTGGAAAGGTATATAGAATGTCATATCACAGCGCAGAAATCTTCCTTGGAGTGGTATTTGAAGTATCGCCTCAAAACCCATTTCTTGAAAGAGAACGATAATTTCTTTATCACTCAGGGTATCAATGAATCCGTTTCTTGTTTCAGCAGTAATGTATGGCGAAATGGATTACACTGGGATAATGCTCTCAGATGGAGTGTTGATACAGAGCCTCTTGTCAATATGAATATGAATCTCACTTGTATCAATACTGGCTTGTGGGAAAATCGGATGCTCTGGAATAATGCTCTATTGTGGGATAATGAGGACAATGGCAAGAAGTATAATGACGATTATCTGGAGTCTATTGACCAGACCAATGTTTATGCTCCAGCCATTGTTGATACAGTCAATTACAACCACGAAGATTATGAACGAGACATCCGCAACATTATGTCGAAGTTTATGATCAACTTCAATAAAATCAACATCATTGTGGCAGACACCGAATATTAACTATCAAATTCAATAGATTATGAAAGTTCACAACCTGGGCAGTGACTATGCCTTTCAGAGAAAACAGAAACCAAAAAATCAGCCGGAAGTTAAGTCAACTGAATTGCCGGCGCCCACTGAAGTAACAACTGAAACCGATGCTGGAGATCAAGTTCCGAGCCGGGGAGAAGGAGAGGTTGTGGCAACAGCCGATGAAACCTCAGCCCCGAAGCAAAAAGGCCGTAAGAAAAAAGAAACGGGGACCGAAAACGAACAGCCGCAGGACTAAGGTCAAATTCAATGAAACGGCTGTAGGGCATTTTCTATTCGTATATGCTCCTATTCAATATTTACTATTGATGGAGTATCATAGTGTGTTGAGATTGACTCATAGAAATCAAATCATCAGCTATGAGGCGATAGAAACCATTGCTTTGAATAGCGATAACCCAGCTTTTCGATCAGCACGCTTCAGAAGAGCCCTTATCTCATATCGCCGTTTTGGAATGAAACCTCTACGTCCTACTGGATGGACTCTAAAAGATGCCGTTTATTACGCCAGAAACAGCTTCTACATTCACGAAGCTGTAAAGAAATGCACCGAGTAAATTGCCCGGTGCATTTCTCTTTTATCAATTTTCTTGTTTAGGACGCTTGAATACAAAATTAATCGTATTAGTCCGAGTGTTTTCTTTGACTCCAGTATGATAACTGGGATCACCAAAATTGGGGAAAACAGTTTCCGTAGTAGTGTACACACTCACGAGTTCCCATCCTTCTTTGCCATAAAGATTCAAAGAATTTGGGATAGAAGAGGCTTCTGGAAAATGAAGAGTCTGAGAATTGCTTAGTTCAATTAAAGCCTTTTCATCATTAGGGCTATACACTGTAGGTAGTTTTGAGCCGGGGAAAGAAACGATGTTGTATTCCCATTGTTGTGGCGCGGTGTCTTTGTTGCTGCAAGCTCCCAGCATCAAAGTGAGCAAAAGGATAATTATCGACTGTTTCATAGCCATTTTGGTTTATAGTTAATATTCTCTCAAAAACGGCAATGACACACAAAAAGCGTAGAGCCATGCCCTCGCGTCGTGGTTCACCACAAACCATATCTCACAAGGCAGGCTCCACGCTTATGCGCAGACCCGCCTAATGTGAGATAATGCCTTCTTCTTTTTCGAGGTGGTGATTTCGACGCGAATTAGGCTATGTCACGTCCGATACTCAATGTACGGATGCACCTGCAAAATTACTAAAAAACTCGTGTCGAGCCAAATAAAAAATCACAACCGTCAGAGTATCACTGACAAGTTGTGATTTCATTTTGTTAGGTAAGTTACCATAAAAGCCGGGTTATATTCCTTAATACCCCTCCTTCTACTTTATAAAGCCGTTGATTTGTCTTGGGAGAACTGAGTGGTCCTAACTTTTTGATGAATGGTCCAAATTTCAAATAATCGAAATTTTGATACTCAGTAAAAACCGTGATTGTTTCGCCACCACTATACCAGCCAATCTTCAAGTCTGGATAATGGTTTCTAATGTAAGCTGCCAATTCGTTGATCTCATCAGGAGCAACATCTCCACCCATAAATAAGACACAAGTTATATCTTGAATTGTAGAGTCTATCAGCATTTCAAGATTCTCATAACTCAATAGCTCACCAGAATCTTCCCATAAGTGTTTAGTATTGCATCCTTTGCATTTGAATGGGCAGTTGGCAATATTGATTACAAGAGACACCTCATTGGGTATCTCCTGTAATCCTATTGCTATGTCACGATACTTCAGCATCATCAGCTACATTTGGAATAACCACACGAAGGGCACGTCATACAACCCTCAGACATATTCAGTTCCTCGCCACACTTCGGACACTTGGGATTTCCGCTTTTGGTTCCATTCTGAACCGACTGATAAACACCAGTTTCCTTCTGTATATTTCTCACCTTCAACTCTTGCTGAAGCTGATTATACATATCGGTCAAAGCAAATCCGATAGCTACCGGGCAAGAAGATCCTTTGGAGGTATCATTCTTGGTGGCCTTGCGAACTGCATAAGAAGGACAAGTGCCAGCACTTTTAAGTTGATCCACAATATCCTCAATAGAGATATTTCCTCTGGCTGCCAGCGACACCATTCGTGATAGTCCGGCCATAAAGAGAGCGCACCCACCCTGGGAGCCTTTGCTGAAATATGTTTCAAGCAACTGACCAGTCTCTCGATCAAAGAAAGCTGTAAGATGAAGAGTACCACAACCAGTTATCAGAGTACGCTTTCGACCGATACAATCGTCAGAAGCCTTTTTGATTTTGGTCGGAGTATTCGGTGAAACCTCTTCTTTTGTAGGCTGTTCATCTTTTGATAAGATAGCCTGTCGCTCACATCCATTACGCCAGATAGTAATGCCTTTGAGTCCTTTCTTCCAGGCCAGCATATATAAGTCTGCCACATCTTCCACAGTAGTGGAATTAGGAAGATTTACAGTCGAACTGATAGAAGCGTCTATGAAGCTCTGGAGCATCGCCTGGACCTCTATTCTATCTTTGTAAGGGATTTCATCGGCCGCTACAAAAAAGTCCGGTAGAATGGTCTCTCCGGTCACTTCTTTATATAGAGCTGTAATGGGAGTATCAACTTTGTAGATAGTCTCTTCATTGTTGAGCGATACCGTCCTACGATTGTAAGAAAAAGCGAAGTTGGGCTCTACTCCAGTGCTTACCTGAAGCATTGTACCGATTGTACCGGTCGGAGCGCAAGTTAAAAGCTGAGAATTATATAGGCCATAATACTCAATCTCTTTCAGGATAGTGTCTGAGAGATTCAGATTGCGAATAAAATCGCTCTTTACCATAGCCTTCTTAATTTCATCAGCGCAGTTGGGGAAGGCTCCGTTCTCTTTTGCCAACTGTAAAGAGGTGAGAACGGCATTAATTGCTATAAGACGATAAACCTCTTCAATTACAGCAAGAGATTCAGGCGAACCATATTTCAGACCCAGTTTGATTAGCATATCACCTAAGCCCATTGTTCCCAGACCAATCTGACGCCAACCAGCAACCGATTCTCGTTGTTCCTGAAGTGGATGTAAGGGTAAACCCTCCATCAATACACTATTCAATGCTTTGATGGCGCACTCTACTGCTGATCGGAGAGCCATTGTATTAACACTGGCATCAGCAGTAAATGGTTTGCTTACAAACTTAGAAAGGTTCAAACTGCCAAGCAAGCAGGAACCACCGGCCGGCAGAGGTTCTTCGGCACACGGATTCACACCAGCATATTTGAAATCAGTGTTTTGAAGGAGATTATAGTTGGAAATTCGATTCCAGTATAATATACCCGGCTCTGCCATTTCCCAGTTGCGACGTGCCAGAAGCATAAACACCTCTTTGGCATTGACAACTCTTGTGATTTCAGAACCATTCTCCATTGTGAAATGGAGCTTAAAATCAGCATTAGCCTCTACAGCTCGCATAAAAGCATCTGTCACACGAACTGAGATATTGGCCTTAGTGCAGATGTCAAGATCTGATTTAAGATTGATGAACTCAACCAAATCAGGGTGTTCACAAGAAATGCTGATCATTAACGCACCGCGCCGGCCCTCCTGACCTATAAGGCCAGTAATGTAGCTGTAAAGAGCCATAAAGCTGACAGTGCCTGAAGTGCTTTTGGCTGCATTATTGACCGGGGCATTTTTGGGTCTGAGATTGCTGATGTCAAGACCGCATCCACCACCATAACTGAATGTTCTCGCCAATTTCGAGCCAGCATCAAAAATTGACTCCAGAGAGTCCTGGGGAGGGGTTAGGCAGTAACAATTACTGTATGTGATCTTACGATCAGTCACACCACGATTGGATAGGATTCTACCAGCAAAGATAAACTTCTGTTCTTTGATAAGCTGACGTATGCACTGATTGCCACCAGACACTCTATCAAGCCATTGCTCAAAAGTCTCATCTCCCTGCTGATATTTTCTCTTCCAAATGTCGATTGAAAGAGCTTCTCCATTCAGCCATTCCTCGACCGTCATGCCGGGGCCAGCTGAAGGATTATCACTTTGTTTGAGATTATTTGATTGTTCCATAGCTAAAAATGTTGGAGCCAGGCAGAACAGTCTGCCCGGCACCTAATAATAGATTAAAGTAGCTTGAAGTAATGTTTCAAAGCCAATACCACTTCAGAGATACCTTCTATTGAGATATAGACTGGTTTATACCCCATAAGGTCGTTATCTGCTACCTTATAATCGCTTATAGACAACTTTTCAACGTCCGACCGGAATATCTGATATTCTTCATCAGAAAGTGGGTGCTTCTGAGTGCTGAGACGTTCCAGAAGTACATCTACCCAAATTGGGGCGTAAAACTTCATAGCGCCGGCTGGAGGCTCTTCTTCTGTAAGCTTAGATTTCAAGATTACCAGAACCAATGGCAAGATTTCTTCCAGAGCCTGATAATCCCTGGTAGTGTGGTGATTTTCGAGCACACTGATAGCCTTCTTTACATCAGTGAGAGTATAATTATCATTCGTTTCCATACTCTTCGCCCTCCATGCGCTCCAGTTCTTCGATGTGAGATGATAGGACTGACTGGACGTATTCCATTTCATCCATCTCCTTCATCAGTCTGCTTACCTGATTGCCCTGAAGCCAGTTTAAGATTAAGCTCCACACAAGCAATATCAGCAGAAGTGTAATTACAACTTTTTGTTTTTGCTGTTTCATTACTGAATGAGTTTTGAAACACTGCCTTCATCACTTGCGCTCGTGTGCGCTCAAAAAAATATTCATTGCGGTAGTTTACGAACACAGTTACCCCTTATAGGGGGTTAAGTGTTCACCCTACTCGCTGTGCATCGCATTGTAATTCATTGCGTACAGTTGTACTGTGCACAGGGCAAAATCTTTTTTTAAGTCGCACTTGCCTAATGATGATAATGCGGTTCATCATTCCTACCCCGCGACTCTCGCTATATTTCCCTGCGAGTCTCAGACGTGCCCGGTGGGTTGTGAATATGCCGTCGGCACCATAGGTGTTCTTGAAGTTATCTCTCGGCTCAAAAGAACCTTGGCATTACCGTTTGCCGCTCCCTATGGGTTTTGCGTCCCAGAGTGTTTCATCTACTTGCCAACGACTGCTTTTTTCATTAACTTTGCAATCACCTATCCACGCATCGTTGTCGTGCCGGATTGCCGTGATGCTGCGGTTAAAGGCCCGCTACGGCTTTCGATGTTGTACCGACAGTTTGCTTGAAACACTCAAAGCTGGTGTCGGGCAATAAGGGAATACAAAAATTCCCCGCAATCTCTTGTGGTGCCAGATCGCGGGGAATTTGCAATATATTGAATGAGCCTTACGGACTCAACGTATATTCCGTATGTCCGCATTGTTGAGGCACCAATTCAACATTGCGATGCAAAGGTAATGCTAATTATTGGATGCTCCAAATATTTTTGGCATAAAATGATTTCAACCTCTAATAATTAACATTCATTCACATTTATAAAAGTTGCTTTTATAAGGTTCGTGTGCGCGTGAGAGGTTATTTTACTATACAGCAAAACGAAATTTATTTATCAGCATATCAGTAAATTAAGCCTATTTCAGTATTCAGGTCTAAAAATTTTTTCAAAAATATTTTGCCATCTCAAAATGTTTTTCTAATTTTGCCATCGAAAATGATTAAAGCAGCGCAAAACCAAATAACATGACCCGTATGATGACATGATTCGTGGAAAAGGAAAATTGAGGAAGGTAGCAGGTCACACCGTTATCGACGAGTTTAAGCAAGCGTGTGAGAAGCTCCCCGACAACGATAACTACCTTTTCGTGATATGTGACGATACGCGAAATAGGAATTTACCTTATATTTCCTATCTATTCTCGGTAGTGTTGAAATTCCTTTCGGACTCTTTGCCCGATCATCCCAGCACTACAGCACTCTACAAATATTTTGAGGATATGTTTGCTCCGATACATACCGTCAAAATAAAAGGTCAGCGGTTTAGTTACTGCGAATTAAAATCGGAGAAAGCAAGTGATGTCAACGATGTAATAGAGAAAATCGTTGAATATGCCCTAAAGGAATGGGGTATTGAGGTTCCACGCAATGAGGATCTTCGAGATCCGGCAATGCGAGAACTGCATAGCCAAGCCTACTTGAATCAAGAGGCTGATTGGAGCAATTTTATCTCTTCGCGCAAATTATCTAAAGATGAGCGAAGAAAAAAGAAAACTGAGCGCATTTGAAGCGTTCAAGCAAACCCAGCTGACTTTTGCAGAAGCAGAAGAGAAAGCTAAACAAGAAGCCGGTGCCCCCAAAGTCGAGCGTTTCCGTATTGGTGAGGACGGCGAGTATTCAATCCGCGTATTGCCTTTGGCTCCCAGCTTTGACAATGAAGGCAATATCATTCCGATGGACCGGAAAGGCTACGAATATGCCGTCCATCAGTTCTTCTTGACCATTGAAGTTCCCGGCAAGAAAGGCAAGAAGCCTAAAAAAATCAGTATTCCAGTTATTCGCACCACCGACAAGGAAGTCGGCAAGTCCGTTGACCTTCTTGATACCTATGTCAAGATTGGTAAGGAAATGTATGGTGATGATGAGGATCTGATGAAACTCCTTTCCGCATCGTCTTATGAGGGCGGTATTCGTTGGAATTACCAGCACGCAATTATGGTGCTTGACGTTTCCAGCGATAAAGAACGTGCAAAAGGTCCTCAGCTGTGGCAATGTTCTCACAGCCAGTATAAGGATCTTGATGCTGCCAAGATGCGTCTGTGGGCAGAGCTTAAAGCCGATGATGGCCAAGACACCTGTCCTATCAGTGGATTTACCAACGCATATCCCGTTAAGGTAATCCGTACAACTGAAAACAACAAAACCGGTTACAAAATCGAAATCGGTCGCAAAACCCTCGACATTACGGAAGCCGAAGCTGAAAAGCTGTTGGAACTTCCGCGTCTCCCCGAACAGCTTTATCGTTACACCCGCTATCAGCTTGAAGCCACTCTTGTGTTCCTCCAGCAGTATGATGAGAAGCACGATATGGAAGTCTGCAAAGAGCCTGACTTCATTGAGGCTGTTGAGAAGCTGAAGGGTGAACTTTCACCGGAAGATACCTCTCATTTCGATATTGCCACCGCCACAAATAAAGAGGATGGCAAGGATGAGGTTACTATCGACTCCCTCTATGCAGAGTACGACAATATCACCGACCAGGGCTTGAATGACAAGTCTGAGGAATACAAGGATCTGCGTGAAAAAATCCGTCAATTCATTGAGGATAAGAACCTCGATGTTCGTATTTCTCGCACAAAGAACAACCTTCAGCTTCTTGAAGAGGTTGAAGAGGCTCTGGATAACCAGGACAAACAGCCTAAAGAAGCACCAGCAGAAGAACCGGCCCCGGCTCCCGCTCAATCACGTCGCCGTGCCCCTCAACCCAAAGTTGAAGAGCCGGAAGAAGATGAGGATGAGGAACCTGAAGATGGTGACTCCGATTCTAAGGAAGAAGAGGAAGCTCCAGCTGCTCCGGCTCCTGAATCTGGCCGTCGTGCTCGCCGTGCTCGTCCGGGAAGCGAAGAAGCTGCTGCTCCTGCTCCTGAACCTGAAGCCGATGAGGAACCTGAAGAGGCTCCGGCTCCTGAAAGTTCACGTCGCAGACTTCATTCCCGCCGCCTGAGATAATTCCTGTCTTTAGATAATAATTCATGTAGTTCGAGAGGGCATTGGCTCAATGCCTGTGCCCTCTCATTCTTATTTAATCTCAGACAGGAATATGGAAAAAGAGGCTATCGCTTTATTAGTAAATGATTTACACGCTAACAAAGATAATATAGCTGAGTTCCTTAAAAACTGGGATGAGGCATTATCAATCTGTAAGCGCGAAGGTATTGAGGATATAGTTGTGGGTGGTGATGTTTTCACATCCAGAGCTTCTCAAACACTGGCTACATTACTTGCCGTTAAGAGTGCATTTGTCAAGGCTACACGCCAGGGCATATATGTTACTATCGGTGAAGGTAATCACGATAAAACTGATCAAGAGGCAATCGAGGGATATAATCATCTTTGGGTTGGCTTAGATCGCATAGAAGTAGTTGACACTCATTTAGCTCTTGTATGGCAAGGGTGCGATGTATGTCTGCTTCTAATAAGTTATTTCCCTGAGAATGGTTCGTTTTTAGATAAGCTCGATGAAGCTGTTTCACATACTCTTAGCAACCATCCTCAGTACACCAAAAAAGACATCATTCTCTACATTCACGAAGGGGTACACGGTGCGCTTGGTGATTTTGAGATTGATGGTGAACTTGCGCAGGCTCCGTTGCTTGATTTTAAGGCCGTTTTGTGTGGCCACTATCATAACCGGGTAAAAATCAAGAATACCAATATCGAATACATCGGTTCATCACGTCAGGGTAATTTTGGCGAAGATGAAGAGAAGGGTTATACCATTCTGTATTCCGATGGCTCCTATAGTTTTGTCAAGAATGAAGTCAACACCCGATTCCAGACCATTGAACTGGATTTCAAGGATGTTGATAAATTCACTCTGGATAAAGATGACCGCTACAAGTATAAGGTCAAGGTAAAGTGCAATGAAAAGCAAGCTAAACTCTTTGATAAGCAGAAGTTGATAGACTTAGGCTTTCATAAAGTCGAGGCTGTTTCAGAAAGCAATTTACCTAAAGAAACTGCTGCTTCAGACATTCAGGAAAAGTATGATAAGCAGGGCATTAAAAAAGAATATCAGAATTACTGCAATGAAAATTCGATTGACAGTAAGCTGGGTATGAAATATTTGGAGGGCTAAACTATGTGGAGATTAACAGAATTAAAAATCAGGAATATTGTCTCTTTTCACGAGGCAACCCTAAAGATCCAGCAGGGTGTAGCCACTCTAATCTTTGGCAAAAATGAAGATAATGCTTCTCAGCCTAATAATGGCTCCGGCAAATCTTCGTTGATTGAAGCCATATCTCTTGCCCTGAATGGTGAGCAGCTACGCAAAGTGAAGAGTGTGGAAGAGATTATCAATGATCATGCAGATGAGGCGTATGTCTATCTCAGACTTGATAATGATTATGATGACACTGTGTTTACCATTGAACGCAACATCAGTCGTAATGCAGCCCAGGTTGTCGAGTGTCACAAATATGCAGCTACCGGTGAAGAGATTGAAACGGATAAGACTATCCAGCCAACAGTATCGGATTACAATAAATTCATTCTCAGTGAAATCGGACTCTCAAAGGATGATATTTATAATAATTTCATTCTTTGTGATAACAAGTATGAGAGCTTTTTCGATTGCTCTGATAAGAATAAGAAAGAGGTTATCAATCGCTTCAGTAATGGTTTCATTATTGATGAGGGTATCGCCCGTGTTCAAGCCGACATGGAGCCTATTTCTGTGCGCTTAGGTGAAGCTAATAATACCGTCATAAATATTAAAGGCTCGATCTCCGCCATAGAGAATGAGCTTGTTCAGGTTGATGAGAAGAAGGCAAATGCAAAAGAAGAGCGGGAGGCGCGCATCGCAAGATTGGACCGGCAGATTCAACAGTGCCGTGAAGATATTGAGGCTGTTGAGGATAAAAAGCAAAAAGGAGAGAAAAGACTTGAACTTTTGCAAAGCCTCCAAACCAGTGTGGCCAGTCTGGAAGAATCCGACACAGCGTTGTTGGAAGCGTATAATCAGATAAAGCAAATGTGTCAGGACCATGAACTTGGCACTATCAGTGAATATGATGCTTTATCTGAAAAATATAAGCAGGAACTATCAAATCTGACTGTTTCGATTAAAGATATTAAAGCTCAGATTATTGAGGCTTCCAGACTGGTAAAGAAGCGTCAGAAAACTTATGAAGAGCAAAAAACTCTTTACAATCAACACTCTAATGAACAAACAGAGCTGACAAAACAAGATCAGGCTTTGATTGAAAAAATCAATAAAGAAATTGCGAAAATTGATCAGCAGCTTGATAACATTGAGGCTCAGGTAAAAACTCATAAAAAACGTCAAGCGGAATTGGAGGCTTTGATTGCTAAAAATTCTGCGATGATGGATGGGGTTGTTATCTGCCCTAAGTGTGAGCATAAGTTTTTTGTTGGCAACGAGGTTTCTGTCGAAGAAATTAGAAAAAATCTCATTGGTTTCCGCACTGAAATGGAAGAAAGCAAATCCAAAGTTGAGAAACTCAACGAGGAATTTGACTCGATAGATGAAAAAGCTGAAACCAAATCTGAAGAAGCTGATGAGATCAACAAGAAAATCAAAGCTCGCAATATTGAACTTAATAATGAGTATTCTGCTCTGGTAGCTTTATCAAGGGAGGTTGACCAGTCAGAAAATAACGTGTCTGTACTTCAGAAACGCCTTGTATCAACTGAGAATGATCTTGATCGACTGAATGGTAAGATTGAGGTCCTGCGTAACCGTCTTTTTGGTGAAATCAATGGTGTTCTGGAAGGCCGTGTAATGAATGGTGAAAACTTCATTAAGCAGCAGGATTCGTCTATTAAGTTTATCCAGGGTCAGATGACACAATACCAGCAATCCAAGAGAGATATACTGGAGGCCCCGGAAACAGATTTTGCAGCTTCCTTAAAGGCATCTCTGGAGAAATATCAGGCAGATCTTGAAAAAGCAGAAGAGATTGTAGCTGATGTTCAGGCAGAATACAACCGCCTGAAAGAGCAAGAGGTGCATTTCACTATGTTCAAATCTCATATTGCCAGAAAGAAAATTGATGCACTATCTCTCATTGTCAACGACTTTCTTGAAAAGATTGGTTCAGATATTCGACTCAAACTGGAAGGATTCACTGTAACCAAGACTGGTAAGCTGAGAGATAAGATTTCAGTTCAGGTGATGCGCGACGGCATTGACTGTGGCTCCTATCATAAGTTTTCCGGCGGTGAAAAGGCTCGATTAAATCTGGCTTGCATCTTATCTCTTCATACTCTTACTAACTCAAATTGTGAGGACGGTAAAGGACTGGATTGCATCATTATAGATGAGTTGCTGGATAAGTCTGATGAAATGGGTATGGCGACATACTGTGAGGCTCTTAACAAGCTCGGACAGACTGCTCTTCTGATCACTCAGGGAGGTGTCTCAGAAAGCTATCCGCATAAGCTATTAATAGTAAAAAAACAAGGAATTTCAACAATTTCAAATTAATAGTTATGCAGAAATTAACTGAAGAGTATGTTCGTCAGTTGGGGCGTGGTGACGTAATGGCTTTTGATGTGGCCACCCACTGTGGGTTCTACACCTTGGGCGATTACGGCACCAAGCACTTCCCTCCGACAGAGAAAGCCCCCAAGTATATGGGGCCCGATTATGCCCAGCACAAGGCTTTCAGAAACTGGCTCATTGAGATACTTACCTCTCATGGCATTAAAGTGGTTGCCGCCGAAGATGTAGTCTTTGGGCATTTTATAGATTTCCGAAAGTTGTGTGAGTTTCGTGGGATCTTGTTTGAAGTGTGTCAGACATTGGATATTCCGATTGTCACCTTCAAGCCTACCGACATCAAAAAGCACGGCACTGGCAATGGCCGGGCGGACAAGAAAATGATGATAGAGTTTGCCGAAAAGAGATACCATATAGACGTGGAAGGTGATGATAACCTTGCAGATGCCTTGCATATCTATATGTATTTCATTCATCGCTATAAGCTCTAATTAATCTGGTAAAAATAAGCAAATTATGAATGTTTTGCCCAATAAGTTCGCCCTTCAATGTCAAATAATGCTTCAAAAGATGCGGGAAAGCCCGCCAAACCGACTGCGCTTTGTCGGCAGTTGAGTCCAAAGGAAAAGGAACGTCTTTTCAACAAATATGTAGTTCCTAATCTGGCGGACATCAAAAGTTTAACTAAACACTATACAGCTAACTATCAAGATGTCGATGACAATTACAACATTTGTTTAACTCAACTCTATCACTATATCGGGTCATACGATCCGTCCAAAAAGTTGATGACTTGGCTCCATATTGTCGTTAAACGTGCTTGTCAAAAGCAGAATAAGGACAAATACGAAGAGTCTCAGCATTGGACTGATATTGAGATGTGCTCTATGGAGGATATTTATCAGCACGGCACCAGTATGGTCACTGAAGCTGAATTTGGGAATTTGATAGATAATATCTCAGACCAAATGCTTGCAGTGTTGATGACAATCCCCTCGCAACGACTTTCTCCCTTTATGCTGCACGTTCAGGGGCATAGGATAAGAGAGATAACTGCAATAGAATGGGAGCGCGGACATCTTGAAAAACGGAGTGAAGATATAGTAAAGAGCCGAATTTATTGGGCAAAACGTGAATTGCAATATAAACTGAGACAATATGGAATTACAAGAAAAAACCATAAAAGTACGCCAGATGATCGAGACCGTCGTGAAGAGGACGATTGATCCTAAATGGCGGTTTACACAGAGCGGTATGGTTGCACTCTATATTCAAAATGGATTGCAACAGCTACCGGCTTTGTTCGGTGTCTCAGATATTGATGATGAGCGAATTGTCGATTATCTGGTGTATCAGATATACCGATACAGGACATCTCTTGCTAATGGCTCCTGGCAATATACCTATCTGTTTTCTCAGGCAGCCTTGGAGAAGTATCGAAACCAATTCCTTAGCACTGATGGTAAATCAGGAATGAATTTCTACATCAATCAATGGTTGGATGAGGCTGAGTTGTCAAGGGGTCAGCTTACTTCGATGATAACAAAGCCGAAACCTAATCCATTGAAGAAAATGGTTTACCTTGCTTCTGAGGAACCCATAAAAAAGCGGTTTCTGAATACGAATGAGGGATTGGCCTTGTGTCAACGGTCAACGACCGGCTGGAGTCCGCTTTCAGAGGCTTGCGGACGATGTGATAACTGGGTGGAGTGTGGCAAAATGACCGCTAAGAAGTACCCAGAGCTTATGCGGTACAGAAAAGAAGTTTATCATGGCAGGAAAGAAAAATGAAAACGTCTTGACATCTGAGTTCCTTGCGGAGCTGTATAATTGCGCTATCACTAACAATCAGGTGTGTTCGGTGGTGTGCCGTTATATGGAGGATTCATTTCTCCCGGATCCGCAGTATCAGCTGCTCAACTCCACGCTGAAAGGGCATTTCAATGAATATAAGACGGCCCCTCAGTATGGCATTATCTCCCAGCGTTTATCTTCATCACGAGCTGTATCTGAATTGCTGGAGGAAATCAAAGAGGTTGCTACCAGTGTAAATCCTGAGAGTATTCGAGACCAATTTGAAGAGTATCTGAAACTGGTTCAGTTTAAGAAAATCATCAAAGAAGTCAATAAGAAATACGAGGATGGCGAGCGTATATCAGCAATGATGGCGTTTACCAAAGAAGCATTGAAGCTCCAGCAGTTCTCACTAAAGCCGGAAGAGTTTATTGACATCGCCCAAACATACGAAGAGCGTTTGCGCGAAAACAAAGTGCGCAATGAGAACCCGGTAGCTAAGATGGTCAATAGCTTCTATATTGATGGCCTCGATGAGATGAATCAGGGGCGTAATCTTCGCACTCAGCTTTCTCTCTTTTTGGCTATGTCTGGTGTCGGTAAAAGTCACATTGCTCGCTGGATTGGCTATAATGCCGCCTACATCAGTGGTCTTGATGTGCTCCACATACAGTTGGAGGGCGCTGCTTCGGAAACCACAGATGCGTATTCTGCAATGTTGAGCGGAACCACCACCTATGAATATGAGAGTGGTAAAGTCAACAATCATACGTTAGAGCATCTGAAAAGTATGCTCGACACCTACAAAGGCACTTTGAGAGTAAAGGCTTACCCTAAGTTCGGCAAGGAAGTTTCGACCACTGACATCAGAACCGACTGTGATAAATATCGTGAGAAATATGGCAAATATCCAGACGTGATCATCGTTGACTCGCTTGACCTCTGTACTGACTCTTCGGGTAAGAACTGGGATTCTAAATCCTTACGTCACAAGCGTATCGCAACCGCTCAGGACTTGAAAGATTTGGCCGGTGAAACTGACAGCTGGCTCGTTGTCACTTATCAGGCTACCATTGAAAATCCTGACTGGGTGAATGATGAGAAGAATGTGCTTACGGCTTTCAATACCTCAGAATGTAAAGGACTTCAGCGCCCTTGTACTCATTTGATTTCTCTCAATCAGAGTAAAAAAGAGTATCGAGAAGGCACTATGCGACTCTATGCCGACAAGTTCCGTTTCTGCAAAAAGGGAGAGCCTTTCAGAATTGCTCTTGACTATGAGCATGAGGTGTTCTATGACAGAGTACGCACTCTTAATCTTCCCCAAGAGTCTTAACTATTTTGAAGTTGATGAAAGCAGTGTTAAGACAGGACTACACGAATGATTATCACACCAGAAATGCAACAATCCATCAGAGAAGAGCTGCTATATGATTTAGGCGGCAAGATGGATGGTTCAAGACGAAATATATTGGTTCCTAATTGTCCTTTCTGTGGGCATGATGGCTTCAAATATGGTATCTATGTCGGTAATAATGTCGGCAAGAGGCGGTTTGGTATGTCGAATTGCTACCATTGTAACCGTCGTTTCGGCTCTTTGAAAGAGACTTTGAAAGCCTTGGATCGTGAGGATCTGATACCGGCAGAAACAGCGGAACTTGATGACAGTGAGACGGACATCTCAGCTATGCTGGATGATGAGATTGATGATGATCTCGTTGAAATCACCATGCCTCGTGGGTATAAGCGTTGTTACAAAAACTCATATCTCAAATCTCGTGGCTGGGAAGTAGATGATTATGAGTATTTTCCTGTCGGCACAAACCGTTCTATTGAACGAGAATATCAGGATTACATAATTCTTGAAGTTCGAGATGAAGGCCGGACTGTTGGGTTTGTGGCTCGCAGTATTCTCAGTAAAGAAGAGATTGACAGCTACAATTCCAGACATCACTTTAAGATTCGTCGCTATAAAAATTCCGATGAACGTGATGGTAACGGCTTTGCAAAAATGCTATACAACTATGATGCGATTGAGGTCGGCACCACACATTCAGTAATTCTTTGTGAAGGTCCGTTTGATGTGGTTGGTCTCAATCGCAAGTTGGAGCTTTATGATAACAAACATATAGTTCCCATAGCTACTTTTGGAAAGAAGATTTCTCAGGAACAGATGTACAAGCTCCAGAAAAAGGGGGTGGAACAGATTGTCATCGGTTATGATAATGATGCAAAGGAAACCACATCTAAAATTGCAATGGAGCTTGATAAATACTTCGATGTTCTGATTGCTGATATTCCTGATGGTGTAGGCAAAGATTGGGATGAAATGGATGTCGAGGACATTTATGATGTCTTTGCCTATAATCTTAAAACGGTTAGAGAATTTAATCTTGGATAAGATGAAAGAGGTAGTATCATTAAAAGAATGGCTGGATAACCATAACATCACTTACTCTTTGCGTAAGGACGTGGTTGTCATTCCTGGATTTGGCCGTTGTCTTATTCAGGATGATTATGACCACATCTTCAAACAAACCAAAGAGGGGAATGTGGTATTCAACAGCATTGAGAATTATTCTTATCTGATTGCAGATGAGATATATTATATAGTTTTTCCGTTTGGCTGCCGGTGGTTTTACATTGATGTTCGTAAAGATCCATCGGAAGTCCAATTCAAAATTCTGCGGTATGTGGGCAATACCCCCACATTCCAACACGAATGTGAATTTTATCCTTTAGGTATTCATTCCGGGTATGAGTTGTTGAATGGCAGTGGCTTATTGAAGGACTGGTGTACTAAAACTAAGTTCTTGGGCTACAAAGGGCTGGCTGTGTCAGATAGGAATACGATGGCTGCATCTTTGGATTTGCAGCAGTCGGCTACTGATGCTGGTCTAAAATACTGTTTC
Source organism: Lepagella muris (assembly GCF_004793975.1). Classification (NCBI taxonomy): domain Bacteria; kingdom Pseudomonadati; phylum Bacteroidota; class Bacteroidia; order Bacteroidales; family Muribaculaceae; genus Lepagella; species Lepagella muris. The sequence goes on along the minus strand of NZ_SRYB01000009.1, from coordinate 64,381 downwards.
GGATATTCATTAACCGTGCGTACTGGTAAGGATAAGGTTGGTGTAAAACTCTACTCAGCTACTCAGCAGGGGTTTAAGAATATGCTGCGTATTCAGAAAGCTATAGCGGTAGATAACTATGAAACAAAAGAGATAGACCTAATCACTCTTCTTAATCTTGCTGAAGGCAATACCTTGGTGTTTGATAAGTGGAGTGGCCATTGGCTCGCCGAAAATAAGAACGCCCTTCAGGATTTTGTTGAAGCATTTGATGGTTGGGTATTCTTTCAGGTTGACACTTCAGAATATCGAGCTGATAGAATTGACTCCGCATTACTGCAAAGCCAAAAAGCATATTTCGATAACTTTTATCAGGGCAATCTGGAGTATTCAATGAATATTCGACCAGTTCTAATCCAAGATGTTTACTATTTGGATAAAGAAGATTGGCGTACCAAGGTTATTCTCAATAAGGTTGACACTGGGGCTGCCCATGAGCAATCATACAAGCAGTATCTCAAAACTATTGATGAGATTTATGATGAGTTCCGTGCTCTCTTCTCCGATAGATATGACGATGATGTTTTCTATGATATGTGTGAAGCGACTGCTGACATTATTGAAAACGCTTCAGCTGCTTATGATCTTAGTGATAACTATGCTCCCAAGTATGATATGACTCCTCAGGAACGTGAGAAGTATGGTGATACTTTGACTATGTTCCGATCATTGATTGAGGAAGGATTTAAGAAACTGGTTCCTGAAGGAGAGGAAGAGGAATATCGGAAGCGTGTCGAATATGAGAAGTACGTTATTGAAAGCACCGATAATGTTGATTATTTCCTTATTCAGAGAGATGAACTGAACTGGGCCCAAGAAAATGGTATCTTGACTGGAATTGGTCGAGGCTCTGCCGGTGGGTGCCTACTACTCTATCTTATGGGTATCACATTTATTGATCCCCTGAAATATGATTTGATTTTTGAGCGTTTCTTGTTGCCGGAGCGCGCCGGTCTGGAGCCGGATAAGGTAACTGTTATGGCCGATGATATAGAGTCCTCAGATTACTTTGAGTTGGCCTTAGATGATGATAAGATACTCTTGCTCGATAAGGATGCTGAGTTAGTTGTGATCAGAAATGGTGAGCAGCTGACCGTATATGCAGATGAGTTGCAAGAAGGTGATGACATTCAGTTCGATAACTGTGATATACTTCACACCTTACCCAAGAAACTTCTGCATGAAAATTCGGGCAATAACTCACAAAACTAATACCTCTCTTGTTTCAGATTGCTATGCCGGCGACGGATATGTGAAACGCAATCACGGCTCTCTTCCTGATATTGATTCTGACTTCAGTGCGGTTCGCCGTGATGAGGTAAAGGCATATTTGGAAAGACGCTATAACAAAGACGGTCTCCAGCGTGTCTTTTCAGCTGGTACATTTACAACTGAGAAGATAAAGTCAGTCATCAAAGACGTGGCCAGAACTCATAAAATTTCTCAGGCTACCACCAATTATCTGACAGCGATTCTGGATGATAATATGACGTGGACCGACCTGATGAAGATGGCTTCCACAGACAAACGTATGAGGGATTTCATTCAGAAATATCCCGATGTGTTTGAAGAGATATTACCGATTATGGGGCAAGCTCGCTCTGCCGGTATTCACGCCTCCGCACTTATCATCACTCCAGAATATGTCAAAGGAGAGCGTGTGGAATGTTTTGACCTACTACCTATCCGAAAGATGGGCGACCTGTTGGTATCTGAGATTTCAGGTAATGATATTGATGCTATTGGTATCTTGAAGAATGACGTACTGGGTATTAAGGAGCTTACCAGACTTTCAGATACGCTCAATCTTGTTGAGAGTGAGTATGGGGTCAAGTATAACATTCTTGAAATCGCTTCTAAGTATCTGAATGATGAGAAGGTATTTAAGATTATCCGTGAGGGCAATACTCAGGGCGTGTTCCAGATGGGTGGCGAGGGTATCACAAAATTCATCAAACGTCTGGCTCCGGATAATATTAATGACCTGATTGCTTCTGTTGCGCTGTTCCGTCCAGGTCCTCTCGACTCTGGAGCTGCTGATAATTATGTTCGTGCAAAGCGAGGTGAATATGAGCCAACCTACTTATGGGGAACTTATGAAATCTTGAAAGATACTTTTGCTCAGATGGTTTATCAGGAGCAGATTTCTCGTGTGGCTCAAAAGGTTGGTGGCCTTAGCCTTGGTGACGGTGTGAATCTTGTGAAGGCTCTGAGTAAGAAAAAACTGGAGAAAGTTCGTAAGTTTCAAGCTAAGTTCTTTGCCGGAGCCAAGCAAAACGGGTGTCCTAAAGAAGCTGCTGATCAAATCTGGAGCAATGTGGAAGATGCTGCAAAGTATTCTTTTAATGCTTGTATCGCCGGCCACGAATACTTGTGGGGCAGACATAAGGAGAAAGGTGCTGGCACTCGTATCAATATCGGTGATATGTGGCGCACCAAAAATGACTATGAATGGGCTAAAGCCAACAACCGTCTTGGTCTTAGAAATAAGTATCGGAAGTTCGGCTATGGCACTTGTTGGTCTTTGAATGAAGATGAGAAGTTGGTCATCAACCGCATTGTGGATATCCGTTATCAGGGTGTTCGCCCAGTATATCGTATTACATTGGCAAATGGCAGCACGATTGATGTAACCGACAATCATAAACACCCGACATTGGATGGCCAAAAGCGTACTGATGAGCTTATCCCCGGCGAGGATTTTATGTATATCCGTGTGGGTTGGATTAAGGAAGATACAACCTATCGGTTTACTGACAAGGGTAAATTGAACAATCCCAGGTATCATTCAAATGATAATGTGGAGGCCCACAGCATCAATGCGCAGAAAGGTCATCAGGGTTTTATGACTCGTGACTCCAATTATACAAAGCTGGAGTATTATAAGCAGCATCTGAAGAAAGATCACTGTGAGAAATGTGGCAAGCATTTGAAGCGACTGGAGATTCATCATATCAATGGCGATCATTCAGATGTCGGGGAAAATTACTCCAATATTCAGACCTTATGCCCAAGTTGTCATAAGAAAGCTCATTATGAAATGGGCCGTGTAAAGATGGGCCGTAAGGGTCTTGGCACTGCTGTGGTTCAGGTAGTATCAGTGGAATATCTTTGTGATACGGCAGTGTATGATGTAGAAATGGAGCATCCATACCATACTTTCCTTACTGGGAAGGGGGTTGTGACGTGCAATTCTCACGCTACAGCTTATGGGTTGACGGCTTATGTCGGTGCGTGGCTCAAAACTTACTATCCAACTGCTTTCTATACTGTCGTTCTACGAGACCAAGATGAGGATAAGATGGCAGTTCTTATGAATGAAATCAAGACTGTCGGTGGTACGGAGCTGGAGAAGCCAAACATCAACATCTCAGGTGAAAATTTCACGGCAGACTTCAAGAATAATAAGATTTACTGGTCTTTATCTCGCATTAAGCAATTAGGTCCTAAAGCGGTTAAGTATATCGTTCAGGAGCGTAATCTGTATGGTGAGTTTTATGACCTGGAAGATTTTATCAAGCGTATCTTCAAAAGCAAGTTCAAGAACTTTGATGATGAAGGGACGGCAGAGACTCGTGAACGCTGCCCGGTGACAGCAAGAAGTGTTCGTAATCTGATTTTTGCTGGAGCCTTTGATGCTTGCGAAAATGTTGGCTCAGTTCTGGAGCGATATGGCTTATTAGAAAAGGCTGCTACTCTTTTAGGATTTAAGCTGACTGAAAAGGATATTCCTGAAGAAATGCGAGATAAGCATTACTGGTGGAGTCGTCAGCAAATCACTGTTTCTGGTCACGGCACTATTGATTATCGTAGGATCTATGATAATATGGAGAAGCCAAAGAGTGTTTCAGCAAACAAGTATATCGAGTTCTCAGACCTCAGCAATATGTTCTATGAAGTCCGAAAAGGTGTCATTTGTGCCGCTATCTGCTCTGTTACTGATAAATCCTACAAGGATAAACGAACTGGCGAAACTAAGCACTTTGGCAAAATCGAGCTTCAGCAAAATACTGAAACTAATATCCTTACCATCTGGGATGATTGGGATATTTGGAAAAAGGAGCTGAAGAAAGCAGAGGGCCGAATGATCGTTGCAGTAGTAAATGTAAAATGGAGTGATTACGATGAGAAGAACACTCTTCAAATCGGCAGAAGCTCATTCTTAAAGTTGATTTGATATGTCGTTTCTTATTGACATACGCGAGGAACTGGATGATCAGGTTCAGAAACAGCTTCGCAAGTTTAGGCAAGAATGTGCTGGTACCGGCTATAATGGCTGGTACCGGATTCAAGCCGCCATTGCCAAAGCTCGTGATTTGACCATCTACCACGATAAGATTGAGAATTTTATAATGCCCAATCTCTTTGATGAAAATGGAGATGCGATTGCGTGGTATCACTGGCGTGACCCCCAACAAGTTCAGGTCAATATGATAAAACGTAATCTGCAAACATCCTCCAAACCCAGCAGAAAACGTGGTCGTGTCACTCCGACCAGACTACGGATGCTGATGAAGGAGATTCTGGACTATAGAATAAACGAATACTTAAATCCCAAACAAGATATGGCTAAACTTAAAATTCTGTGTATTGTAGGTGGTTCAGGCTGTGGCAAGACTTTAGCCTCATTGCACCTCAAATACCACAAGGATGCAAATGTGATTTGCTCCTTCACCACCAGACCCCCCAGACCTACGGAAGTGGAGGGGAGAGACCACCATTTCATTGACATTGTACCAGACCGAACAGAGCTGATTGCTTATGCTCATTTTGGTGGATATTATTACTATGCTACCAAATGGCAGGTATTTGGTCCTTGCACCGTCTATGTCATTGATGAGAAAGGACTTGAAAATCTGCGTAATGACTTTGGTGATGTCTATGACATCTACACTGTCTTGATTAAGCGAGATAAGGCTCTTCGCCGGAAATCTGGCATTGATGAAACTCGCTTGCGTCGAGATGAACGTCGTGACCTGAAAGATGAGGATTATGACTATGTGATTATCAATAACGGCAAGAAAGCAGCTCTTTTTGAGAGCATTGAGTGTATCTACGAAGAAATCAAAAACAAGTAATATGGCAGCTCCCGTAGAAAAAAGCAACGTAGTGGTTGCTATTGTGTATGACTTTGAAACTGGAGGGTTGGATTGCACCAAGAGCGCAGCCACTCAGATTTCTCTTCATGCAGTCCGTCTTGATACCTTTGAAGTAACTGAGAAATACTCGGCTTACATCTATCCTTATAGTAAGAAGGCCGATCTTGGCAAACCAAAGAAAAAGGTTCTCAAAAATAAGTATGACACCGAAGAAGAAGAGCTGATGGAGTATAGCTCTACTGCCCTGGATATAAGTGGTGTGACAATGGATTTGCTTTATCAGATGGGCAAGCCTATAGAGGATGTCTGCAATGAGATATGTGATTTCATTGAAAGGAATACTCTTCCAGTTGTGGCCGGCAATAAGCCATTTATGGTTGGCCAAAATCCGCTGTTTGATAACGGTTTTATGCAGCAGATTATGCTTTATACTGGGATATGGTCTCGTTTCATTAAACTTGTTCGTGGCCATAAGGATTTCTGGGGCAATTTCCAACCCACCCAGCTTGATACGATTTTATTATCTCAGCTCACCTTTGATAACGATAAAAGTATCACTACTTGGAAACTGGAAGCAATGGCAGAGCGTCTGGGTATTGATCTGGATGATGCTCACGATGCAGATGCTGATGTTACGGCCACCAGAGAAATTCTCAGGGTACTTACGGCAAGAATGAGAGAGCAATCAGCTGGTGGAGGTACTGCTATCGGAAGTCTGGCGGCTGAGAAGCGAGAAAAACTTAGAGATCATTTCAAAATATAACTTATGAAGAGCAATTTTCAATTCGATAAAAAGACTGGTACGATGGTGCCGGCCAGTGATGCGGTAGCTCAGGGCATTAAGGCAAATGTTCATAAGGAGGTGGTTGAGTCGAAATCTGACAAGACCACCACCCAGCCTCAGTTTCAGCAAGAGAAGAAGATTGATGTTAAGGCCGATACTGTCAATATCAATCGTAATCCAGTTGTTCAGATGAAACGTGTGGGCCATAACACCCCTATACAGTTGATTGATGAGAATGGTATGCCAGAGGCTTATCTCGACTCAACCACAACTGGAGTGATGATGTTCCGGGAGAGAGAGGATTATGACATCTGCCAGATCAGTGATGAAAAGACAGGTAAGGTTCTCGCATACATCGGTGGATATGCCCTTCAGTTCAATTTCAATATGGCAGAATTGAATACGATGGAGCGTATTGAGCAATGTTTGCAAGGACTTGTAAAACTTTTCCGACATCAGATAATGAATCAAAATCTAAGGAACTCTAACCCTTAACCGTAAGACACAGAGGCTTTGTGTGTAAGTTTTCTATTATCTATAAAGGAATAATTCAATATAGATAATGGAAAATATAAAGCTCACAAACCTTGAAGAGAAGTTCTGCTTGGTCTTTGCTTGCGGGCCTTCTCCATATAACGGCAATGCACGAAAAACCTATGATCTCGTGTTTAACGGGAGCACAGGATTGCTTTATGACCCTTCAAAAGATGGTATAGACGAGCATACTCGGAATGAGGTGGAAACCTCTATTGCCGTTAGGACACTTATGATGCGTGACGATATAAAGGACCGCATTGACCAGCTGAAAAGTGAAAATATGGTCAATGCGGCCACTTTGCGTCCGCGCCTGACTGAAACCCTTTTGAAGATTGCTGATGAGTGTTCAACTCTTCATGTAACTGACAGATGGGGTAATACTATGTCACCAGCCGCACTCCGTTCTGTTGCGGTCAACGCTATCTCAAAGCTCACCGATATGTATGGTATCAAAGAAGATATTGCGCATAAGGTTATGCTGGAGGGTGCTGATGGTGATGGCATCACATTTAACCTTATTGTGCCGGAGGCAAGTAAGGAAAATGGAATTGATAAAGTGATTGAATAACAACTTAAAAATTTGATATAATGGAAAGTAAGACAAATTCAATCATTGGAGATTTCATAATCAATAATGCCAAGTCCATATTCACTTTCATTATATTTGTTTGCGGATTGTACATTCAGTACCAAGCAAGTATGATGAGAATTGACAATATGGAGAAAGAGATTGCCCAGATCAAAGTTCAGATTGACGATCAGTATGTCAAGCTCGACAATATGAAGCTCGACAAAGCTGTCTTTGAGGCAACGATGAGGTCTTTTACTGATATGTCAACGGACATACGTCAGATCCGTGACAGATTAGAGGACATCCTTGGAGACCACCAACGTCATAATCCGCAAGCAAATAGATGAATGAGCTTAAAGTCGGAGATAGAGTTACAATCCGATACTCCAAAAAACTGGAGCAGAATGGCAATAGCCTCCTTACTAACCGGACTGGCATTGTCACTCGGATTTTGTTTACCGGTGGAAATTTGACTGGAGCCTATGTGGATGTGAAGGTAATGAGGCGTGTCAGGAATTACTACATTCCAATCAGCTCTATTGAAGGGCCGGATTTGATTAACAAAATGCGAACCCTTAGCATATTAAAATCAACTGTATTATAACTATGACTGTTTTGAAAATCGGTAGTAGAGGCGAAGAAGTTAAGACTCTACAGAAGAAACTGAACATTACAGCAGACGGTATCTTTGGGAAGAATACTGATGCTGCTGTTAAGGCATATCAGAAATCGCATGGGCTGACTGTCGATGGGATTGTCGGTGCCCACACCTGGGAAAGTCTTGGTTTCCCAGCAACCAATCGGTTTATTGATGAGATTATTGTCCACTGTTCGGCCACCAAAGAAGGCGTTGATTATTCGATTGACAAGATTGACGCTTCACATAAGGCTCGGAAATTCTCATCGTATGTTGATACCAACGGTAAAACACGATATATCGGGTATCACCATATCATACTCCGTGACGGCACAATCGTAAAGTGCCGCCCGGAAACAAAGATAGGGTGTCACGCTTCTGGCCACAATACAAGGTCAATCGGTGTGTGCTATATTGGTGGTCTTGATGCAAGAGATACCAACGGCACGATGATTAAGGACACTCGCACACCCCAGCAGAAAGCCAGTCTTATCACTGTCATCAAAGACATCAAGAAGCGATATGGCACAATCGCAAGGGTAATTGGTCATCGTGACACCTCTCCAGACCTGAATGGTAATGGCGTTATTGAGCCATACGAATTTATTAAGGGCTGTCCTTGCTTCGACGCTATCCCTGAATATTCAAAACTCTAAATTTCAACAGTATGTGGAAAACTATATTAAGCAAATGTAGCCTATATATAGTCATAGGAGTTCTCTGCGTTTCCTTATGGCAAACTTATAGTCAGGCTACCAAATACCAACATAAGGCTGACACTCTGGAGGCCACCATCAGTGATCTCACTCAGGAAATCGAATATACCAAAATTCAGCTGAACGACTCTATTGCGGTATATCAGGCCGAGGTAAAAACTCTGAATATCACACAGTCAAATTTGCAGGCCAAGTATGATAAACTTCTTGCTTCTTCTAAGCTGAAGCCCAAGGATGTCAGTAATGTGACTGAGGTTGCGACTGTAACCCATAGTGTAGATACTGTTATCGCTGTGGTTGATACATTTGGAGGTATTACAGCTAAGTTAGAAGATAATTTTGTCAATATAGATGTTGAGGTATTGCCAGATAGAAATGCTATTATAGATTACGAGGTGCGTGACAGTCTGACATTGCTCAATATTCAGAAAAAGCACTCCTGGTTGTTCGGTCTGATTAAATGGAAAGAACATAAGGGTGTTCGAGTGATAAATCACAATCCAAAAGCGAGTATCGTTAGTTTACAAACCATAGATATAATGGAATGATGAAACAGATAAAGACAAAGCCAATCATGCCGAAGGATTTGAAGCAGGTTGGGAAGAAACACGTTGATAAGCTGCACAGTATTAAATGCCAAAGTAAAAAAGATTGAAAAGGGTTTTAATAATAATGTGTTATTAAGCGATGATCCACTCTACTGAGAAGTAGGGTGGATTTTTCTTACTGGCCGGACTATTATTAGGAAAGAAAGATTTAATGGCAAGGTTAGAGCGACCGAGAGGTCTAAAAATAACATTTAAGCCGTCAGCACGACAATATGAGCTATGGAACGCCCTGCAACCTAATCATTGTGATAAGTGTGGGGGCAAGCTCGTTATGATGCCTAATGGATTTGACAGTAAGGGGCACCAGGTGTATAGGGCCACTTGTGAGAATTGTGGGAATACCGATATTCCAGAGCAAGTCTTAGGAGGTGGTTCTGCCGGTGGTGGTAAATCATATATTGGCTGTTGTTGGCTGGTATGCAGTTGCATACAATTCCCCGGCATCCGTATGGTGGTTGCCCGAAAGGTTCGTAAGACCCTTTTGGAAACTACTTGGAAAACCTTAAAGGACGTGCTAAATTCGTGGGGATTAAAGCAAGATGTGCATTATCATATAAATAATGTTACTTATATCATTACATTCTGGAATGGTTCAGAAATAATGGCAATGGACTTGACCCCCAGCCCCCAGGACCCTGACTTCAACTCCCTTGGTTCATTGGAAATCACTGGAGGCTTCATTGATGAGGTGTCTGAGGTTTCCGAAAAGGCTGTGGAGGTATTGGCATCCCGTATTCGTTACAAGATTGCCGAGACCTTTGTGGTAGGTAAACTGTTTATGTCAACCAACCCCTGCTTGACCTGGGTACGTTCTACCTTTGTAATGACCGATGATGGAGATCCGGTAGAATTACAATCCGGCTACCGTTACATCCCATTCAGTCTGTTCGATAATCCCAATGAATCGTTTAGAGCTATCTACTATAACAAGTTGAGCAAGCTGAGAAATAAAGCTGACCGAGACCGTCTGTTGTATGGTAACTGGCTCTTCACCACAAGCAATAAAATGGCTGCTTATTGGAACTTTGATGGTGATACACATCTGGTTCATAATTTAAGGGAGCAATCTTATGACCCGATGAAGCCGCTCATTCTCAGTTTTGACTTCAATGTAAATCCATATATGAGTTGTTTGCCCATTCAGATTGATTGGGAGAATAAGATTGTGTATGTTTTCCCTGAATATGTCGGCTACCCCAAAGACAAGAGAAACAACACCCCAGCTTTCACAAGATGGATAGCTTCTCAGTTGGTTGCCGACGGTCATATCGGTGGTGTATTGCTGACTGGCGATCCCGCTGGTCTATCTCGTTCCACTCAGACTGAAGAAGGGGTCAATAACTTTACCATTGCCAATAAGAATATGACCAATGCTGTGCTGAAGCCGAAAATTCAGCTTTTGAGCAAGCAGCCGGCAATGGTGACACGACTGGAATTTATCAATGAATTACTGCATAATTTCAAAGGCTGGAAGGTCTATATTGATGCTCGCTGCCACAGACTGATTGAGGACTTTGTATATCAGAAGAAAAATCCTGACGGAACTAAAGAAAAGAAGAAGGTTCTTAATGATAATGGAGAGCGTGTTGAGCGTTGGGGCCATTTCTCAGATTGTTTCGATTATGCGATGATTTACTATCTGAGTTCAATCTACACTCAGTATAAAACAGCCTCAACAGAGATAGTCACTACCATAGATTCAGAGGACACTGTATATGGGGAATTTGACTATTAATAAATAAAACAGCAATAATATGATATATCATCGTTTTCTGACAAATAGGGATTACTTTTGCATCGCTACGGAAGAGCACATGAGGCAGCTTATTCGTGGTGTGGAAGATCGTATTCCACAAGCGGAGCAAAGAGCCGAAATGCAGCTTCTGGAGTTTCTCGATCAGTATTATGAGATTGAAAAGGTGTTGGCTGTCGGTAAGAATATCAGGGAGTATAATATCAATGTGTCTTACCCTGGCCAGGCGTGGATTAAAAAAGATGAGGAAATCTTTAAGACATTGACCTGCATCAATGGCCTCAAAAGACCTACTAAGGTGGAATATTGGAAGCAGGTTAATGATTTTATCAACCCCTGCCTCATTGAACACGCTAAGAAATACTCTCAGCTTCGGATGTATCCTAAAGGCGAAGTTGTCAAGTTCGGAACTGAATATTGGCAATGCGCAGTTCCTCACGGATATGAGGCTGGAGAAATTCATGTTCCCGGTGTAAAAGCATGGCGTGAAGCTGAAATAATCCCCTGGGAACCTAATATGGAATGGGAGAAAGATCAAGTATGCTCTTACAATGACCAATTCTATCAATTCCTTGGTAAATCAGAGGAAGAAGAGGAAGAGCCGGCCGAACCCACTCCAGAATTACCCGAAGAGCCTGAGACACCTAAAGAACCTGAAGATGTCGAAACTCTTTCTGAAGATAATCCAGAACCAATAGAGGGTAATGATGAAGAGCCTGAAGGTGGTGAAAAACCTACTCCTGAGTTACCGAGTGACGAGGCTGTTCTTACTCCAGAGGAAGATGATTGCTGGGGCCTTATCGGAGATTATTCTGAAGAGTTAGAATATGACTACTCAGAAGATGCTCGTGATTATGTTGTGGCAGAAGGAACGGTGTTCTATCCCGTTCTTAATCCTAATCCTGATAAACTTGTTGATGGCGTCAATATCACAAGAGATGACCCCAGAAACAGCAATATCGTTGCTCATTTGAGCCGTATCGCACTCTATCATCTTCATTCAATCATTTCTGCCACCAACATTCCAGAAACGCGCCGGTGGGCTTATGAGGACTCTATGCAGTGGCTCTATAATGCTTCCAAGTTCAAGATCAATCCTCAGCTTCCCCGAAAAAAAGAACGTGATTCTTGTGATCCAAAAGTGGACTGGGCGTTAGAGACATTCCAAAGGAGCTACGACCCGAATGAAAACATTTGGTTGATATAAAAATCTATTCTTTCTTGCCTGATAGGGCGGTTCAACTCAGGAAATCACGAGTTGGCCGCCTTATTTATTAAGAATATTTAACACTTATAGGGCTTTGATGAGGGCTTAAAATTCAAATTTTAGTGAAGTAATCACTCTTAAAATTCAAGTTTTTTAGCTAATTTTGCAGTACAAAACGCGGAGTTGTGATACAACTTGTGCATATTTTGTGACGAAATCGAACCATTAAATTACTGCAACAGACTGAATTTCAGCATAAAAGATATATAGGTGCGGAGTCCCCTGGTGGCACCACCTTCAAGAAAGTTAAATCGCTAATTCTAAAAGAGTTGGCGATTTTTCTTTTAGTCCCTATTGTCCGTAGTCACTATAATAGTCACTATCTAAATCGCTATAAACCACGATAAATCGGCTTGATTAAACTGTATTAAAAAGTAGCGTTTAATTCTAAACCCAATTAAATTCTACATTAAATTCTCTGCAAAATAATAGTGACTATCGGCGTGGTGCGCTGAGATAGTCACTACTTCATTCTTACATTGTAAGTCTTGTGCCGGACTGACGGTCGTCGATGTCATCGTAGCGGGAGCGGTTGCCGACTTCGTGCTCGCGCTTGTAACCGGATGAGCCGGAACTGACATTGAGGGAAGATAGTGCGTTGGCAAGATTGAATGTGAACACTTGCGAGATTTCCGGGGAGTAGTCCTGTGGACGGGAAGGGAGAATACGGACTCCGGCTTTGGATTGGGTATTCTGCTTTATCCTCTCTTTAACTGCCTCGGCATCCTTTCGAGTAAGATGCAGCATGGCTATTGACATCAGGAAGTCTTGTCTTGCTTGTTCATCGGCATGTAGAGAGCGGAACTTGGCTTCCTCCTCCGGAGTTAATTCGATCAAAGGCATATAGCCGTCAGTCAAGGCAGCGCGGAGGCAATAGTTGCCGTTTCTATGTTTGACAACGGCCATGCCTTTTATTCTCTCTTGATGGTTGTGTATCGGATAGCGCATGAGATATTCGGTCAGTATCTCCTCGGAGAACATCGTGGCCGCTATTGTCAGGCCTACATCTTCGCGCTCGTCGTCTTTCACGCCGTTATACCATGCGTACTGCCTCGGTGAGATTGGCTTGCGGTACGTCGAGCCGTCTTTGACATTGATGAGCATATAGTTTCCTCTGCTGTCTTTGCCCACCTCGACAGTGAACAGGTCGCGGTACACGTCAAGCGGCGATGGTTCCCTTTGTGGTATGATGGCGAAGTCAATAAGCTCCGACAGTTTCATCACCTTGCTGCCGTCGAAGGCAATCTTTTCGGCATGGTCGATTATACTGTAGCCTCTCACCCTGCCGTCCTTGTCCTTCTGGAAACTGATGTCTATGCCAAACTTTGTCTTGAGAACATCAATGAGAGTCTGTATGCGCTGGCAGTTCTCCTCGCTCAACGGTTTGCCGTGGTTGTCAAGTATTTTGCGGATGTCGGTGTTCAACTTTGCCTTTACCGGCTTTCGCTTCTTACCTTTTGACACTTTGACATTATCGACACTTTGACATTTTCCCTCGGCTATCTCGCTCTTGTATTTCCGGATTATGGAGCGGAGCTGTGTAGCGCGGTCTTTGCGCTTGGGGCTGTTCCTGGTGATTCGATTGAGGATGTCATCGATGGCGATATTCCCGGCGTCGCCTCCACACTTGAACAGACGGTAGCCGTCGAGCGATTTCTCTATCTTGTAACCATGAGTCTTGACGATATTGGCAAACTGCCCCTCCGTTTCGTAGTCGTAGCTGAGAATTCGGTCAATATCTTTCTTGATGTCAGGAGAGAGTATGCGATTTGCGCACTCGTTAAGCCTGCGCCTGTCCTGATGGTCAGAAATGGCATAACCGTTAGGCTTTATTCTCGTCGAGAGAATATGCACATGGTTGTTGCCGGTATCATGGTGGGCGTAAACAAAATACGGCTGACGGGCATATCCCATACCCACCATAAGCTCTCGCGCAAAGTCGGTAAGTTCTTCCGGCGACATGGCGCGTCCTTTCACGGAGGCCGACACGTGGAACTGGAAACGTGTTGTCTTTGTATTGCCGTAGGTCTTAGAGTTTTCTTTCATATACCTTTCGACTTCAGCCGAGGCATCAAGGCCGAAGCGGTGCAGCGTCTCGACATTGTGACGCAACGCCTCGCTGACGTTCTCCATCGCCATAAGGGTTGCCACGCCATCAGCAATCTTCTTCTCGTTATATCGAGCGCCGGGGAAACCGCCGCCGGACACATCGTTGAGCTTCTTGACTATCATTTTCCTGAAATTATCATGTTATAGAGGTATGTCAGCATCTGCCGGATTTTTTCTGTACCCTCGCAAAACTGACCGAAGGGAAGAAGATCTGCCGCCCGCAACGAGTAAGGATTCATTTTCTGCTGTTCGTTGATGTGCTTTGCAACCTGATTGGTGTTGGTGCCAGTTCTTTCGATGAGCTTGATAGCGGACTTGATCAAAGCAATCATACGGGGATTGTCGCGGTCAGTGACTGGCTCCTCGTTGTATTTGAGAGTAGCGCATCGGACAAACGCGCTGAGATTACCGTCGGTATATCTGTCGGCTCCTGACTGCATTTTTGTGTGGGTCTGCGAATCGACACGTATTTTTATAGTAATGGATTTTTTATCGGGCATAGAGATTAACTTTTTAAGATATTATGGTTTGATAGATTGGTTGATTGAATATCTGATACAATGAAGACTATATGACTTGGTATAATGATAGCTTGATGATTTGATGACCTGATACCTTGATGATATAATACCTGGTTGTCTCGATCGTCTAATGCTCCATTGTCCAATGGCTCATTATCATATTATCCAATGTATAGATTATCCAATGTGACGATGACCGATTAACCGAAGTATCACGGTTCATGATAAATGTGTTGCTTGATAATATATCAACCGCAGATTTTCAGTTTTTCATCATTCATTTTTCAGTCTATCATCGTTCACGGGCAATGTGTCATTAGACAAAAGACTGCGAGTTTCGAGCGGGATTGACCCTCACCTCGGGGGAGGCGGGATAGCCGTTGTGGACACAATCGGCATATCTTGCAAAGCAAGGTTTATACTCCAAATCAGGCGTGAGCAACCGGGGTATCTCAATCAGTTCGACCTCGGTCGAAAATGTCATAATGTCAAAAGTTCATAGTGTCAGCGCATGGGTCATATTTTGCTATAGCAACCGTGTGACTTTTTCTTCACGAATCCTCGGCCTCCGTCTCTTAGGAATCTCTTGACCGAAGATTCCGAGATTCCGAGTTGCAGGGCTTCCCGGACAGCTTCTGCCGTGGTGAACGAATCCCTGAGGTTTCCGAGTAACTCGGTGAACCGGTTGTCAAGGATACCGGTTTCAATCTCCGGTGCAATCCGGCTCTCCATGTTTCTGAAATATTCGGTGAGCCTGATGGCGAGTTCGGCAGTTCCCGGTTCAATTTTATCCATGCCCGATTCTCCACAGATGCAGTGCATAATCTGTATGACCAGACAGAAGCGGACCAGATAAGTTTCCAGTTTGCCGCACAACGCCCTGACAGCATCTGAATCCGTTTCAGCATAAGCCTTGTTATTGACCTCGTCTTTCCATTGAATTACGCGGAGCTTTGCCTCTTGGGAAAACAGTAGCTCTATTGAGGTTGCTTTTCCCTCTTGGTCTGTTGAAGGAGTGACTGTTACCACCTTTCGGATAATTCGCCCCCATTCTTCAAGAACGCCGTCAGGCATGGCGGTGTCATTCCACGATGGCATCTTGTCAATTTCGGGATAGACTTTCAGGAATCGAGATGAAAAGCCGTTCATCATGCGCTTGCCGCCGAACTGTTCGTCCAGGCGCCCCGGCTGAGTAGAGCCTATAATCGAACAGTAGGGATTGGCGAGGAAGATATGTTCGTTGTTTGACTTTCGGCTGTACTTGAAAGGCGTGCCGCTGAACAGACTGAGAAAGTAGCCCTCGTCCGAACCGTTGTAGCGGTTGAAATTGGAAAGAAGGCTGTCTATCTCATCCTTGTAAATCAGCACTCCGCGCGGATTGTCGCGCAAAGCTCCGATAAGAGCCTCTACGGTGGAGTCAACCACTACATGGCATTTTCGCTGAGGCATCTTCATTTCTTCAGGTAGAGAATGTTTCTCACGCTGCTTTGCCGACATGCGTTCCCATCGGCGGTAGGTTTCCATCTCCTTGCAGTAGATCATGTCATACTCTCCGTCGAGTTTGAGAAGAGGTGCGACCGCCTGTTGCAATGGAGGTGTCTTGCCACAGCTCGGCGAGCCGACAAGCACCATGTAGATTATCGGTCGGCTTACCCATCCTGTCATGAAGCGGACTGACCAAGTGTTGCCCATAGCAGCCGCGAATACTGTAAGGAATGAAGCCGAAGTGAAATCGACATTATAGTTCTCATACTCCTCAAGAGCCTCTATTATGTCGCGGATTGCTTTCGGAAATATCTCCAAAGGGAAAGAAGGAGTTTCGGTAGTTTTACCGGAATCGCAGGTAAAGGCAATGCTATCCTCCTCGATCAATCCACATCCGGCTTCCAACGGAAAGCGTGGATGGTTGTAATAGCCATTCGCTTTCATGATGCTCAGATATTGATGTTACGTTGTCCGAGGGCTTTGCGTACCTCATATTCCGGGTACATAATCTTGTTGCCGGTCTTGACAGGTTTGAGGATACCTTTATTTGCCCAGTGCCAGAGTGTGGCATCGCATACGCCAAAGAGTTCCTTTACTTCGGCTTTGGTGAGCATACGTTCTTTCTTGGCAGCCTCGACCATCGAGCCGAGTTCATCCTTTGCGCGGCGGATCAAGTCCTCCGAAAATGCTTTGAGGTCTTCGGCGTTCATCTCTACCTTGACATGGGCCCGACCCTCATTGAGCATATCTAATAAATCTTGCATTTTTGTTTTGATTGCCGACATTGTTCGACGCTTCTACTGGCGGCATAAGATAGAAACGCCACCGCTCCGAAATGGAACGATGGCGCAAAAGTATAGCGTAATTTCTTGGATTAAAAGGAATTGATGGTTCGTTAAGTTCGCGAACTATAAAACGAATCAAACGAATTGAAAAGAGGCTATTTCAGTCTACTCCATCTGGGTCAATTCGTAAAACATCGGTCTTTATAGAGTCAATAGCGAAGCGATGTTCTGGCTCGTCTTTGATAAATCGCTTACGATTGGGAGATAAATCTTGTAGCGTGTTTACGCTCTTCTGCACCTGACGCTCGCCGACGATTTTGCATTCAGGGAATGTGGCGGATAATATCTCGACAAATCGTTTGACAGGTGTTGACGGATCCAGCTCGCCAGACTCGACAAGTGCGACATATAAGTGCGCTATGTCAACGCCACGGATATGTGTTTCTATCCATTTGCCAATGCGCTTAACAATCTCACTGCCGTGAGATGCCAAAAGGGAAAGAAGGTCATGAGATAATTCTGCGTTTTCTGTAATTTTAGCAGTCGGTTTAGACTCATCAATACCCTCCAACGCCCAATCAGCCAAATTGCAGTTATCTACACTCATGCGATAATCAAGATACTCCTTCAAATCCTTGCGCGAGCGTCGTTTATCCTCTACCTCCCTCGCAAGAAATGTCTTCATGAACTTTGCAAGCTGCCACTGGTACTGTTTGTTGTCAATCGACTCTGCCGCTTCCTCAATATTATCTATCATCATTTCAGAAGAGCGTCCATATTTGAGCCATGCGGCAAAGGGCAACCGGTATTTAGCCCATTCGCTATCCGCCGGCTGCCCACTCAGTACAATCCGGGCATAGCCCGATTCCCGGATAATCTTCAAAAGCTCATCCAAGTCCAGATTGTCAAGGTCAATCATATTCTCCAATCGCTTCTGAAACTCCGGCGACGAAAGAAATGCTGCTGCACCCAACAAAAACACCTCCAGCGAGTCCGCTTCGCCCATCGCCGCAGCAAACTCGCCATATTCCTGCGGATGCTCCTCCATCCACATCTTCAAATCAATCTTTCCATCCTGACTGCCTAAGTTATCTTGCTGATTTTTCATAGTGAAATTTCTAATTCATAAAGTAATAACGCGCAAAGGTCAAAAAAGATAATAGTACTTTGAACGATAACAGCGACAGCGTATAAGCCGCACCAAGCAACGCTGTATCCTCGTTCCAGCCTCCTGTCATACAACTCACAATCGCCAAGATGAGAAGCACAAGCCATGCTATCCAAAATCGTTTATCGTTCGGTTTCATCTTCCATTCCAAGTCGGTTGCCCATTTTATCAATCCAATACCAGCTATTGCTTACCCAATAGTGGTATTCTCCATCACTTCCGATTACAGTTTCAAGATGACCGCTGTTCGTAACCCTTGCAAGGCCATTATGAAAAGGAAAACCAAATGCAAAACGAGGAGGTATTATCACCGCATTGTTTGCTGTGGCATATCCTATTCTTCCATCACTATCCACAATTCGATACCGTCCATCAGAGACATAATCATCGCCATTGTCATATCGATATGGCAGAAAACCAGATTCAGCCACAGAGGGGTAATGGTGATCCGTAGTCACGACCAACATTTTCTCAGCCTTTTTATAATACTCAGTGGGTATAAGTAAAAGTTTCTTGGTGTCAATGGCTACGGCATCTACTACACTGTCTATTCTCAGGATATTCGAGGCATATTTTATAGCCCCGGTTTCTCCTGCCAATCGCCCAGCTCGTTCCGTTATTATGCCACAATTTTCACCGTCAACAATTATCTGCACGGTGGTCGGTTTTGTATCTACCCGACATAATCCGGTGTATAGAATGTTTCCGAAGCATATAGTCGAGTCTATCAAATGTACTTTTTCTATATCATCCTCCCGCAACACAGGCATCGCTTCACAGACTAATGATTCCAATGTGATATCACCAAATGGCGATTGATACCATATATCCGGGTAGTTCACGTCAGCGATTACGCTGTCAATAATCCACAATGGATTTTTCCAGGTTCCATCATCGGCCAGTTCAATTAGTAGGTTTGACTTTGCGAAAACAAATGTATCCCTGTAACCCATATGTTGAAATCGCAATAGCTGATTCTCCGGAACTGACACCGTGAACAATCCCGCAGTATCCGCTACTGCCATTAGACTGTCTTTTTTATCGGTACAAGCGGCATATACACAAGCCCCTATCAACGGCTCGCCATTATATTTGTCAACCATACGTCCGCTGACACTGATATTGCGTGCATAAATACTTATGTACACCGATAGAAGCAATCCACATATAATCAAATATTTTGTATCGGTCAGTTTCATAGCTTCTTTGTAATGAATCCAAGACTAAACATAATGATTAAAGCCGTAGCTGCAAATAGAATAGTTAGTCCATAGATGACAAACAACCGCTGGTACAGCCTCTTCATACCGGAATAATGCTCCATTATCTCCTTGCGGCGTTGCACGGTATAACGCAGTCTACAAAAGATTTCAGGCAAAAATATCAGCGCGAGTCCGCATATTATCGCTGCCGGATTTCCAAAGAGCCGGAACATCACTGGCAGTAATAACGGAACAAGGATTCCAAACCACCAAACAAAACTCAGCGTCAGACTTCCGCTTGATGGATTGCCATCTTTTTTCCTCAAAGCCTCGCCAATATACCAGATGTAATCAAACAGATAGTATCGTTTCATCACTGATTCTCTGTTAATGATGAATAATCCTTTTGTATCAAGTACGTTGCTAATCTTCCCTGCATATATAACTTAGCCGCATAGCCCAAGGGCACTTGTCGCCCGCTACGACGAATGGCCGCTACATAGACCGGGATATTTATGATTGGGAACATGACCAAAACCGAATATCCCACATTTACACGATACTGAGTCAGTTCATACTGGTTATATTTGAATCTGATGTAATAGAGGTTCAGCAGATATACGTTCACATAGCCTAATGTCAGGAAATACAATAGTCTCAGTCGTTTACTACGGACTACTGACACAAGCCGTTTATATATCTTTGGCGAATACATTGTCAGCCATAATGTAAAATTGGAGAATAGTATGAGAATTATCCCAAATGCTCCAAATATTTTCAACAATGTCAACGATTTACCCATTTCCCCGAACAGGCATACTATGGCAGTCGCCAACATACACCATAAATCAATGGCGAGCAACACGGCAAACGCAATAAAGAGCCAAAAGAATAGTTCATTGACCGCGTTTCCACATCTGTTCCAAAATCGTTTATCGGTCAGCTTCATGGTGTTCAAGGAATTTATAAGCTGGCAATTTTTTTACTTTGGGGTCGGAGGAGTTAAGGACAACATTCTTGACTATTCTGCGCTTGTTTGATTCAAATTCAAGAAGTTTCGACAGTGATGTATCTTTATCGCCGTACCAATATTTGAATATCTTTGTGTCCCAGCCGGATATTTGATTTGAAATCTGTATGTACACATCCTGGGCTATATCTATTTTGTTGAGATAAAGAGCGACACCATATATCAACTCGTATATCTTCATTTGAAGTATAAAGTTGGTTTGTATGGACTTGTCGGTTGCAATAATTTCATATAAAATCCTGACAAATTCCGAGATTGTGTTGCTTCCGCTTAACAATTGAAATTGCTTGCTGCATTTTTCAATAATATTTGTACTGTCAGACAAATATATGTCAAGACCGTTGTCATCTACTAACGGTTGAAGCAATAAAGGAACATCTATGCAACTTTTCAGGGTAGAACGCCATAACGGATATATCGTAAAAAATAGTTTGTAATCCCGATTCGGAACTTTGACAAATGTCAAGCCTACCAAAATACACTCAACCTTATGGACATAACTTTTAGATGTAATACCCTTTAAGTTGAACACGGCACACAGTTGTTTTGATAATTCCTTATTCTCCATACTCAATGTTTTGGTTTAATGCGTATTCTTTGGCTTTTTCTTTATCAAACGAATCGTCAAGGGGGAGTATTGCCACGCCATCCTCTGTTGTTTCGCCATTATAGAAATCTCCGTAAATCACAATCGCCCCAATTGAGTCCAACGGGGTGAAGGATTTTGGATGAACAAACTTATATCGCTGTTTCTCTACTTCAAGCAGACCCTTCTTCTCATAAAGAATGGCACTGTCGAACCCTATAATTACCGACGGTTCCTTCATGATATATTTGTCCGTTTCGCAATACACGGCATCAAATGTCAGGAATGTAAAGATTATGCCTGCAATCGAGAGAAGTATCCAACAAAAGGCATATATCCAAGAGATAGTATTTATACACCGCTTTTTACCGCGAATGAAATATACCGCACAACCTGACAGAGCAGTCATCCAAAACAGTACATATCCCAACCGCCAACGCAACTGCAAGCCTTTCAACACCATAAAGAGGAACAGCACCAGCATCACGGCATGAAAAGCTACCAACAATATCTTCTGCCACTTATTCATAATACCTGTGTTTTATCTGATTAACGCGGATTCCCTCTTTGTTTTTCATAACCAGTTGTTTTTAAGGACGCGTCGTGAATAAATCGGGGCGTAGAAAAAACAGAACCACACGTTTAGCAATATATATCCGGGCGTGTCTTGTTTTATGGCTATTGCTATATTGCGTTGTATGAACACAGAGACAGCGATAATCAAAGCGATATAAAATATACCGCCTATTTTCGAGTCAATCAGTGGCGTATAGAACACTGCCGCTAATGTATATAGCAGCCAAAACAGTTGCACATTGCGAAGGAATAGATAGACCTTGCGCTTTGGAAATGTCTCCGATGCCTGTTTGCCGTCTGCCTTGCCGCTCAGGAAATATAAACTCAGGAAGGGATTGACAAAGAAGTTTCCGCAGAGTATCAATGACAGATACCTGCCACCGTATCGTACACGGCTAATACGGATATTGGCAAACAACAATCCCATCGCCGAAGCCATAAGCAGTAGCTGTGCTACTTTAGCCACATCAGAGTGCAGCCATAACTTACCGTCAAGCCACCCACCACTTATCCCGACAATAAGGACAGCAGCGTAAACCAGCAATATAAAATTACCGACAATTGCAGTGATATATAATGATTTATTCATTCAAAACCGGTTGTTAATGCTTTAATGGTATAATTCCAACTCATGATATATAAAAAGAATTACAAGCAAAGCGGCTCCGATCTCTTTATACTTGCTCCTGAACGCAAAGACCACATTTTCCGTCTGTAAGAATATCAGCAATATATTTGCGACCAACAGACACCAATTAATCTTAGTAGACCCTCCGGCAAAAAGAACAGCGAAAGAAAAGAAGAACGTAATCGCGAACAATACTACAATTATCCATTTCGCCCGATAAATCAGTTTCAATGCTTGCCTCCTTTTTATTATCCCTGACAGATTTTATCGGAGCCGGTCTAACAGCTTTGTTTGGCATTACGTTTTCAAGCATGTCCCTGACGGTCTGCTGAACTTTGATTTTTAGATATACCGATTCTTGACGTTTATGGTCGATGGTTTTCACATACAACGTATTGTTGTCATGCCAGAAGATAGTGCTAAGCCCGGATTCTTCGGTCTGACAATAAGGTCCTTCACCACTGTATTGAAGACTCTTGTATGACTCAAATTCATATATGAAGTTTCCTTCGCGACGAAAGAATCTCAAATCTAAGGGCCAGTCGCAATCATAACCGACCTGCGACACATAAATCCCATTGGTGTTTATCGCCGTGGGACAAGCCGCGCGACAGATATATTTACCGTTCTCAGAATCAAACCACCATATTGCATCGTCATGCGGCGATTCAGGGATATTGAAACCATATAATTTCAGTTCAGGCAGAAATGTTAGCCATCGTTTGTTAAAACCAAAATCCGAGTTATCATAAATAGCATATATTTCTTGTTGCCAAGCAGAATCAAGACGTTCAAATTTAGCTTGCGATTCCTTCAATACCATAGAAACAATATCATTATCGGCAATGGTATCAGCCGGAATGACATTATAGCGCGAACACTCTCTTTCGGCTTTAACATATTCCGTTTCGCTTATTTTCTCCACAGAGAAAACTGTTTGTGCGGACGCAACAGAAGCATACACCATCACAATCAGCAATATCCAAAATTGTTTATCGGTCAGTTTCATATATCAATCTGTCGTTTTCTTTATAGTTCCAAAACTTACGGTAGCAATTGCCTTGACCGTCATAATATTTCCATTCTCCAAACATACACCCTAAATATTCAGCAGGATATACATACCTATCAAATGCTGTCCAGCCTTCCATTCGTGTTTGCTTATCAGGAGATTTAATTGTCAGATATCCGATCGAATCACAATGTATTGTAATATCCGACAATATACTTAATATATTGTCGTTCCTTGTAACGCTATCCAATGTAAAAGGTATGCTGAACCTATAAGATGATACCGGATTTAATATGTCATGGATTTTCTTTATTTGGGATAACTCATAGGCTTTTGTTTCAATTTTGAACCATACCATATTATCCGGTTCGTTTTCCCACTGATGAGCAGGACTATAAAATTGGTTTATAATAGAATCTTCCTCTTCATTGAAAACTTCTACCAAATAACTGCCATCAGATAAATTATAATATCTGAAACGAATATCTATGCCCATGTTCCCCTCATATAAATAGCCGTTGATAGTTTGCTTAAAGTTTAATTGAGACATTGCTTCCGGCAACGTATGATTAGATACGTTATACGATTCAATTCTGCTTATTATACTGTCAAGGTTTTGTTTAATATCGCTTATCCTATGATCAGCTGTGCTATATCCCATAAGAATGATACCACAAATAGATAGCACAATTATTATTACAAAGCCTATGGCAATGGAATATGATACTATTTTCTGACACCTTTTCATCGCTTGCCTCCTTTCCGGTAGATAAATTGATTGGGTATGACATCGGACTCAGTGTTGTAACGGGCAAAGAATGGCAATATATATTCTGTTAGGTCGCGCTCTATTTCGCTCCTTAGTTTCATGACATCCGTGCCTGAGGTGATACAGTACCATTTATCCTCTTTGACCGTAAGCAAGCCGCCGATTCTCTCCCTGACGGCGCACTCATATTCTTTTGGGAAAGCGGGTCCGACTCCGGTGTGCTTGAAATCCTCATGTTCAAGCCAAAATCGCTCTGTGTATATGCCGAGGTTGAGTGTGAATCGTATTTGGCGGGCATTATTCCATTTGTCATTCTGAATGTTCATGCAATAGCCTATCGAGCCGTTGCTCTTGAAGAAATGGTTGCCGCGCTTCTTGAAATCATCCTCCTTTAGGAAATCTGCAATCTTATCAAATATAAATTTGCGCTTCTCTTGAATATCCATTTTAGGCAATGATGGTTTATCAAATCGAATCATGATGCCTAATGCCAGTAAAACAACAGCCCCGAAGAATGGAGTGTGCCATGTAATAGTCCACTCGGTAGGACTGCTGTATCGACCGGTCACGATGCTGGTTGAATCAACGCCGGTTACAAACATGAAGATTCCTATGCAAAGCATTATCGCCGAGCATACCATAAGGATGATGAATCCTTGACGTTGAATCCTATTACCGTTGCGATTCATGTGCTAAAAGTTATTGCCTTACCATTGCTGTATTATGTAAATAACCGATATATAATCCAATAAAGAAAAGTATTGCTAAAAGGACTGGATATAAAATCGCGAGCGTTTGATACATGGTCTTATCATAAATATCATGCTCTTGGGCTATTGTTTTATATTGTTTTCTTCTCAAAAACAGCAACCATGAGACCGCCAATCCGAGAATGAACATAGCGAAAATGGTCATTTTTATATCATACTTCTGCAAAATGACAAGCCCTATCACGTCAGCAAAAATTGCTATAAAACCTACTATACCAAATAGAGGAACCAAGAGACACAGCACAGCCAAAACAGGCACAAAGGATTCATCATTTTCTTTGCGCTTCTGCCACCAATAATATTGGTAAAATAAGGCTCTTAGCAGTTTCATTTGAGTCTATTATCTGTAATTAAGCAAAGTTACAACTAATAATCGACATTCGATGTGACAAATGTCCCATCAGGGTATGAAAATCAGCGCGGAGATTAGCCGCGGCATAATCATTCAGCACAGACGGGTCAATCCTCGGCATGAAGTCGTTAAGCCGTGCATATTTCGGGTGTTGTTTCGTCTTATCCTCAGTTGTTCTTGTTGATTAGGTTGACGATGACTTTTACTATTGTGTCCTTTTCCTCAGTGCGGCTTTCTGCTATCATAAGGGTAAGGGCGACGAGGGTGTTGTCGGCGATGCGTTTGGAGCCATCCTCATTGTAGAGAATGCCGTTGCCGTTGAGGAACCACAGGAACAGTGTGGCGGCAATGCGTTTGTTGCCGTCGCTGAATGAGTGGTTTTTGGTAACAAGGTACAGGAGCATGGCAGCTTTTTCCTCCACTGAGGGATATAGGTCAACGCCACCGAAGGTCTGGTAAATCTGACCGATGGAGCTTTTGAAGGAATCGTCCTTTTCGTTGCCGAACAATGTGCTGCCACCGAATTTTTCATGCAACTCGCGGATGACTTCCATGGCGTTTTCGTAAGTGGCATGAAACGACTCTTTACCGGTGGTGTCCTCGATCTTCAGTTCCTGATAGTCGTAGCGGTCAAGAGTGTCGAGGGCGTATGTGTAATCGACAACAACATCGAGCAATGAACGGCTGTCCTCCGTAAGCCTTTCCTGATTTTGGATTGTGCGGCCGAGCACTTTTATCAACTGACTAAGCTCGTCATATTTCTGTGCAGCTATCCGCTCGTTTATGGCATAGCCTTGAAGAAGATACTGCTTCAATATCTTATTTGCCCAGATGCGGAATTGAGTACCACGTTTGGATTTAACGCGATAGCCAACAGAGATAATAACATCAAGGCTGTAAACCTGAGTCGGTTTGTACTTCGACAGAGTATTATGCAAAATTTGCATATTACTCTCTTTCTCCAGCTCGCCTTCCTTGAAAACATTAGAGATGTGGCGGGCAATAACTGACTGATCTTTGTCAAAGAGTTCGGCCATCTGCCCTTGGCTCAGCCATACGGTATCATTCTGAACTGTCACATCAATCGACATATTTCCGTCCGGCGCCTGATAGATTACGAGCTGTGAATTATTTGTTTCCATATTCAAAATTACAATTTATATTTTGATTTGTAGCTGTTTCCGAGTAATAATAGTCAAAATACTTCGGATTTTGCGCCATTAGCGATTGCGTCTATCTCGTCGGCGATTTCGTCCGAGGAGAGTTTGATATAGTCCATAAAGGTCTTTTGTGTCTTGTGGCCGCTGACGTGCATCATCTGGACTATGGAGTATTTGTGGGTTAGGTACATGTTGGTGATTCCGCTACGGCGTGCTGTGTGGGTTGTCACGCACTTGTAGCGAGGCATTATCACCTCTCCCTTTTCGTTGTGCTCGACAACGAGTTTGCCGTCCTCCACCAGTTTCTTCTGCTTTTGAGTAAGTTTGGTTACTACCATCTTGCCGAGTGTCGGGACCGATTCGGACAGATTTTTCAGAATATCTTTGATGTAACGGTTGAGTATCACATCAACCACCGAAGGGAGATTGTAGGCGTATTTATCACAGATGGCTCTGAGATTGGGATTCATTATCGGAATCTTTACCTCATTGCGCGTTTTCTTCTGAACGAGTCGTATAACGGGTGTTCCCTTCGCGGTCGTCGTGAAACAGTCTTTGTCGATGTCGTTGTAATCGCTCACTCGCTGACAGGTGTAGCAGCCGACAAGAAAAATATCTCGTACCTCGTCCTGTTTACCTGACAATGGCATTTCGTATAATGCCTGCAACTCGGCTTCGGAAAGGTAAATTTCTATCGCCTTGTCTCCATCCTCGATTTTCTTCTTGGAGAAATATTGCATGGCGCGGTCGTTGTCGTGGATGCCGTCAAGGTAGGCGTAATTGACAATGGCGCGGAGATCAACAAGATACTTGTTCTGTGCCGATACCATGTAATCGTTCTTCTCCATAAAAGCAAGGAACTTGGTGACGAAAGCACGGTCAACTTGATACCATGTGAAACGGTGCTTCTTGTCGAACATGTCATAGAGTTTCCGGAAACTGAACCATGCCTTGACTGTCCCCGGTGCATATCTGTTATGTCCGTTCAGCCTGGCACCGCTCTTTATCTCTTCACAGAAGTGGTTGAGGAAATTCCATATTTTGGCACGCTCGGCGTCGATACCTTCCTTTATCAGTCGCTCCTGGTCCGCTTTGATTCTCTGTTCCTCTTGCTGACGCTCTTCCTCCTCGCGTTTGGCTTTCATTATTGCCTCTGCCTTCTTGGGATTGGCGATGGCAAGGATTTCCGCTTCGACATGAGATTTGTCGAAAGACATACCTTCGACCTCGGACTTTACAACAAGCTCAATCCTGTTGAGGGAATCATGCAGATTGAAATTCGCACGTTGGTGTCGCATCCATTTTTCAGGGCACGATAACGCACCTTTCCATTCAGCCACATTCACGCGGATTTGAGACGAGAAGAGGGTGTCAACCTTATGTTTCTTGTTCTGCACCCTAAAGAAAAGGGTGGCTATTTCGTTCTTTTCGTCCTGCTTGCGGATGAAGAACCGGGAAAGAGATTTTGCCATATAAATCAAGGTCTGATTCCCTTATGAATCTGACACTGCAAAGTTAGTGACTTTTCTTGAATAGTCACTATAATAGTCACTATCTTTCTTGAATCTCTTACTATCCGACTAAATTGAAAATGATTTAATTCGCTTTATTATCAGTATATTAGCATTAATTACAATTTAAGCTGATTGATAATAATTTAACTTTTATATTGCTGGTGGCACCACAGAAGGCTGCTAATTCTCAATGAGTTAGCGGTCTTTCTTTCATCCATGCCCCTCCGAGTCACCATAAAAGTCACCACGCCTACCTAAATTGCTGAACTATTGTCGGTTATGCGTGTCGCAGTGTGCGCATATCTATTTCACCTGACGCACAATTCACTTATAATCAACACAAATTGAAGCATTATTCATAGTCATTCACCATCATTCAACCCCACGCCACAGACTCCCAATCCCAAACTTTAACAGAGTTTAACTATAATCGGCGTCAGAAAATGTGGTGACCTCAACCAAAAATCAGCCGGGCCACCCAGGGCAACCGCATCAAAATAAATAAAGATTAAGAGTAATTTATATACAATTAAGAAATCACATCTTGACAAACGTGTCTCATGCTGTTATTTTATAGGCATGAGAAAACAACTTATTGCGATTTTTGATGGGGTCAGAGACCCTCGGAAGATAGATAAATGCACTTATGAACTTGGAGATCTCCTTGCAATCGCCTTTCTGACGTACCTTACAGACAAGAAAGATTATGCCGACATGGAGCTTTTTGCCAAACACAAGGCAAGGGATTTTGGTCTGTTGCCCTACACTGAGCAGAGTCCGTCAAGGGATACCTTTGAGAGATTGTTCGGAATATTGAAGACGGACTATCTGGAAAAGTGTGTCATTGAGCAGGGACGCCATATCCTGGATTTAATGAATGAGAAACAGATTGCCATCGACGGTAAAAAGGAGTGTGGCACAGCACCGAGAGAAAAGGGACCGAAGGGCGACTATATATTGAATGCATACGTCACAGAGAATGCCCTGTTTATTGGACAGGAGAAAGTGACGGACAAAGAAAACGAGATCCCCGCCATCCCGAGATTGCTTGACAAAATTGAAATCAAAGGGGCAGTCATAAGTATTGACGCGATAGGAACACAAGTCGATATTGCGGAGAAGATAATAGGTAAAGGTGGACATTATTTTCTTGCCGTGAAAGAGAATCAGGCAGGACTATTATCTGAGATAAAAGACGTTATACGATATAATAAGCCGACATCAACCTATAGCGAGACTGATAAGGAACATGCCCGTGTGGAGACACGCACCGTGTCAATATATCCTGCCGATAAAATTGAGGACAAGGAAATACTCAGCAGATGGAAGTGCCTCAGGACGGTGGTTAAGGTGGACACCAATACCTGTCATGTATCTGAGGGTGGGCGGCAAGAGACTCAGACAAGGTATTATATCAGTGATGAGGATTTTCCGTCCGCAAAATATTATGGCAGTCTTGCCAGAGGTCATTGGGCCATTGAGAATGGCCTTCACTGGCATCTTGATGTCACATTCAAGGAAGATGAATGCCGTGCCCGGAAACTTAATGCAGCACAGAATCTGTCTCTGCTTAGAAAACTAGTTCTTCAGGTAGTGAAAGCTACTGATGACAGACTCAGCGTAAGGAAAAGATTGGTCAGGGCATCCCTTGATTCTGAATATTTGTTTACACTTCTAAATAATTATGGATTTTGATGCGGTTGCCCTGCGGGCCACCACGCCAAATGGTTAAAATGTGATAAAAAATTCGTAACTTTGCAGAATATATGAGACATTGGTTCTTCGTCATATTATTATTTTGTGCTGCGGTTATGGTTTCATGTTCGCAGTCGGGTAAACAGCGGCAAATCCTTTCTGACGCGGAAAGGATTGTTGAACTATATCCCGATAGTGCATTGTCAATGGTGAGCGATATTGATGTTTCTGACATTAAAAATTCAGACAATAGAGCGTTATATGGTCTTGTCGTAGCGGCAGCCCATAAAGCTAAGGAGAGTTCCATGGCTTCTGATTCGCTAACACAATTCACTTTTCACCACTACCGCGACAAAGATTCTGTTCGTTTTCTCAAATGCGGGGAACTATATGCCTTGCATCTTTTTTGGAATAGTAATGGCGAGTCAGCACTTGCATTGTTGGACTCATTGGTAGCGTTACCATACGTTACGGATGGCATCGAGATTAAATTACTACGAACGAGAGTTGGTATTGGAGGAACGTTATATGACTGTGATAACAATATAAGATTTCTCAAGCGACTATTGACTATTGACAATGACTCCGTCTCAGAATGGTATTACAAGCAACAACTTTACCTGAACTACACTTATACAGGACATGCTGATTCTGCGTTGATTTATATTAACGAATTAATCGACCATGCCAAGTCGAATCATCTTAGTGAAGAGGAATTTGAGCTGAAATATGAAAAAATCGCCGTCCTTGAAGAATTAGGTGAGTATGATGAGGGCAACGCCTTGGCAGACTATATCATAGACAACGCTCCTGATAACTCCATTTTGCATTTTGTCCACCTATGGAAAGCGTTGAATCATTTCAATATGGGTGAAATCGAAATTTCAACACGGGAGCTTGCATTGGCAGATAGTTGCGTACAAAATGTGTCAAGAGAAGAACGAAAGTATTATGAAATTTTTGCCGGGCATCTTCGTAATTTCTTGCAGTACCGTAAGGACGGGAAAATACGGATTATACAGTTGGCGGCATTAACCAACAATCAGCGAGATAATTTCTTCAGAATGGAATCAACAAAGGTTGAGAACGAGAAGAATACATTGAGAGCTGAAAACCGAGCTTTGGAATTGAAATCCCAAAACCAGCGTAAGACAGCGATCATCATCATAGTCATTCTGATTGCTGTTATCATCGCTATAACTGCTGTATGGAATATACAGAAACGCAGACGCAAAATAATTGAAGCAGAAGAGCGAGTAGATGCTCTGAATAAGATGATTGAAGAACTTAAGCAACCGATCCCGACCTCCGGGCATGAAGCATTACGTCGTGCAATGCTTCAACAGCTCGGAATAATCAAAATGGTAGCAGAGACTCCGACCGAACAGAATAGAGAGATGCTTCGCAAATTATCCTCAATAGAAAGCGATACCAACGGCTCGCTTGTCAATTGGGATAATCTCTATGAAATTATCAACAATCTATACTCAAACTTCTATTCAAAACTACACACCAAGTACGCAGACATGCTCACTGAAAAGGAAGAGCAGGTCATAGTTCTTTTTGTGGCAGGTTTCTCAGCAAAAGAAATCAGCGTCATAACATCTCAGTCCACTGCATCTATTTATGTCCGTAAGTCTTCTATCAAAAAGAAACTGGATGTGCCGGAAAAGGAGGATGTGATAGCATTTATCCGTCAGGAGCTTTCCGTTTAAGGAGGTTTTAGATTGATAAAGTCTTATTTTAGATTTTTACATCATATATGCTTTGATAATCAATATATTACGAATACTA
The DNA here is from genome assembly GCF_004793975.1 of Lepagella muris. Lineage (NCBI taxonomy): Bacteria > Pseudomonadati > Bacteroidota > Bacteroidia > Bacteroidales > Muribaculaceae > Lepagella > Lepagella muris. The sequence goes on along the minus strand of NZ_SRYB01000009.1, from coordinate 33,214 downwards.
TTTTAGATTTTTAGGTTTGGCGTTAAGATTGGTTTAGGTGTAATTTTGCGGTATCAAAATCAAAAACGTATCGTAAAATGAACGCAAAAATCTTCATCAAAATCTTGGTTGTGTTGATTGCAATCATTACCACAACCGCAGCCGCCGCCCAGGAATCAATGGACACCATTGCGGCTCAGGAACTCAACGAGGTTGTAGTTCAAGCTCCCAAAGTGATTCGCAAGGCTGATATGGATGTTTACTATCCATCGCAGAGCGCAGTTGAGAATTCCCGAAACGGAATGCAGTTGCTCAACAATCTTATGATTCCATCTTTGACTGTTACCGAAGCTCTCGGACAGATTAAAGCTGGCGGTCAATCAGTGCAGGTTCGCATCAATGGTCGTGAGGCGACTATCGATCAAGTGAAGGCTCTCTTACCGGAAACCATCAAACGTGTGGAGTGGATAGATAATCCCGGACTTCGTTATCATGGCGCAAGCTATGTGCTGAACTTCATCATTGCCAATCCAACACTTGGAGGTTCACTGCAAGCAGAAGGGCGACAGGCTCTGAATACGGCATGGGGCGATTACTTCGTTGATAGCAAATTCAACAATGGGCGTTCACAGTTTGAAGTAGGTGGTATGTTCAAACTCACAAACAACGTAAAGACCTATCGGGATTATCATGAGACTTTCACATATCCCGATGGCACTTCTCTGACACGCACAGAAACGCCAATCGGCGGCCAAGTTGATAATACTTTTGGTCGTCTATGGGGGTCGTACAGTTATATCAAACCTGACACCACAATATTCTATGCTGAGGTCAGTGCAGCTCCGACTTTCTCAGATAATATGACATACAATGGATTGTTATCCTTGAGTGACGGAACTGACGATATAATTCTGACAGATTCGCATGGGAACAATGGAACCGTCCCAAAATTTTCAGCATATTTTGAACAGCATTTTAGAGGTAAGCAGACACTTGTCGTTGACTTCAATAGTTCGTTTTACTTTGGTAAGTCCTATTCTGATTACATTGAACAGTCATCAAACGTATCCGGCAATTATCCCAGTGACATACATACGATGATTAAAGACCGTAATCAGGCTTACGCCATCGAGGCAAACTATATCAAGAGTTGGCGACGTTCTAAATTCACAGCCGGAGCATCCTACACTGCAAACCGAAACCGCTCAGTGTATGAAAATCTTGGTGGAGAGGTGTTCCACCAACGTCAAGATAAAGTTTATCTTTTTGCCGAGTATTTTCAACGCTTAAATAAATTCACTTTCACAGCTGGACTTGGAGCGCAATACACCGATTTCTTATTCAAGGAAACCAAGCAGGGCAACCAGTCATGGAACTTGCGTCCACAGGCTTCACTGTCATATCGCCTCAACCAAAGCAATCAGTTCAGACTCAGTTTCCAATCTTGGCAATCGGCTCCATCTCTCGCTCAGACGAATGTGGCACCGCAACAAATTGACGGCTTCCAATGGAGAATAGGCAATCCCAACCTGAAAACATCAACTTCTTATATGCTCACTTTCCGCTATAATTTCAGCTTGCCGCGAGTGGAAGGCACATTTGGAGTACGAGCATTTACCAGTCCCAATGCCATTACTCCCTATCTATATTGGGAAACCAATCGCCTTATTACCTCCTATGAAAACAGCAATGGTTTACAGAATCTTACATTCTTTTTATCTCCACAGGTTGAGGTTATTCCCGATTGGCTTATGGCAAGTGCCCACTTACAATACCGCGTGGAGCGAATGAAAGGCACAAGCTACAAACTCTATAACCATAATTGGAGCGGTAATGTAAGTCTGATGCTTTCACATTGGGGATTTCAACTCATAGGCCAGTATGTCCGTGCTCAGCATGACCTTTGTGGAGAGAAAATCAGTTGGGGTGAAAATCTATCCATCGTTCAGCTATCATACAATTGGAGGAATTGGCAATTTGGTGCTGGCGTAATCATGCCCTTTGGCAAATACGACCAAGGCTCAAGAATGCTCAGCAAATGGAACACCAACGAACAGCACATGCGCCTCGATATGAGAATGCCCTATGTAAGCGTTAGCTACAATATACAATGGGGCAGACAAAAATGCGGTGCAGACAAAATAATCAATGCTGATGCTACGATTGAAAAGTCTACCGCAGGTGGTAGATAAAAATCTGCCAATCATAAAAATAACTACTATCTGTTGTGAAATAAAAGAAACGAAAAGTCAAAAAAATGCAACTCAAATGAAGAAAATACTAATTTCTATGATGGTACTTGCAATGACAAGCGTTGCGTTTGCCGGAGACTGGCAGACGCAGAAAGGGTACCGCGGTGACTTGAACTGAAAAAAGTTGACACTTTTGGGAATCCAACTCGAAAGAGCCAATGAAAGAAGTTCTAAAACGAGACTTAGTTCTCAAAACAGACCCGGAAACCCAGGAACAATACTGGAGCATGGGGATTAGGACAGTCAGTAAACCTGAAGAGGAAGATCGTGTTAATGCAGTCCTCGACATCCTAAAAGGGGACAAGACAGCCGAGGAGGTCAGAAAAAAGTATGACATCACCTCAATAAACAGCATCTACACGTGGATAGGAAAGTACGTAAGTCAAGAAAAAGTGTTATCTTTGGAGGAACAAACTGAAGAAGATATGGCCAACAAAAGCAAGGACGACCAGATCCGAGAGCTGAAGGCAAAACTTAGACGAAACAAAACGTGTAAAGTAAATCGGTTCAACGCCTCTGGGCGTGTAAACCACATTAGTTAATCGCTCTCAAATCTGTCAACACTTTTCAGAGAAGGTCATCATCTGATGACTCTATTTTAAATTTTTGACATTTATGTCGGTTTTTTAAATTACAAAGTTAGTGTAATTACATTGACTAACCAAATTCTATTTTGAAAAATGGGCATTTATGCCAATTTTTCAAAATAATAGTCAAGGTTGTTCAAATTCTATTCCGAAAAATTGGACATCTGACCACTTTTTCGGAATAGACCAAATTAGATGGTCACCACATCTCGCTGTCTTTCTTTGACATTGCGGCGATTTGGCTCATGTTGGTATATCTAATATGTATTCGCCGATTTTCAATTCATCGGCGATCTCCTCGGAGGATAGCTTGATGTAATCCATGAAGGTCTTTTGGGTCTTATGGCCGCTGACGTGCATCATCTGGAGCATGGTATATTTATAGGAGAGATACATGTTGGTGATTCCGGTGCGTCGGGCGGTGTGGCTCGTCACACAGGCATAGCGCGGAACAATCACATTGCCGTTGAGGTCGGTTTCGGCTTCCTTACCCTCCTTTTTCAATGCCTCCTTTTGCTTCATTGTCAAGCGGGTCGGCACTTTCTCAGCGAGTGTGGGCACGGTTTCTGACAAATCTTTGAGGATATTCTTGATATAGCGATTCAACACCTGCTCGTTGGCTTTCGGTATGTTGTAGCCGTATTGGGTGTCAGGCGAAGTCCGTCACCATTTGTCGGCATAACGCCGCCAACAATGAAGCCTGTCACACCTCTCTCCGCTTTCACCGATTCATAAAAACTTACCGCTTCAACCCGTTGCCCAGCCTTGAAGCGGTAATAGTGTGATTGTGTACTTTATTTGAGTTTAGGATTTTAGCTATATTCTAAAACACAATTCCTTGTGATAGTTAGTTCTGCGTGTCTGCGATAACCATTCCTTCGCGTAAGGCTCTCTCTGTTTCTTCACCCTTTGTGGCTCGGACAATCGCCATTGCAAATTCAATTGTGGTACCGGGACCTTGTGATGTGATCAGACGGTCCGAAACCACAACATCTTCCGAGCAGTACCGTCCTCCATGCTTTTCAAATTCCTCTTTCAAGAAGGGATATCCTGTTGCCACTATTCCGTCAATGATGCCGATTGGACCCAAGACAAGTGCGGGAGCAGCGCAGATCGCAGCAATGCGTCCATCTTTATCCCAATGTCCTCTGACAAAGGTCTGAACTTCCTCTGCCAGATTTACGGCATCTTCGCTTTTGTCGGCTCCAGGGAATATCAGCCAATCAACCATTTCGGTCGTTATTTCAGAGATAGTTGTGTCGGCCACCATCAAATTGCCGGTCGCACCCCTTACTATGCGGTTTTCAGTCATGGATACTGTGTAAACTTCCATCCCGGCACGACGCATTACATCCACCGGGGCAAGAGCTTCGATTTCATCAAAGCCTGTTCCAAGCATAACCATCGCAGCCTTTCCCGAAGGTTTTGTCGGTGCCGGAATCTTGATGCTGATTTCAGTCATAATTTGTAATTGTTTTAAGATTTTGTTAACTTTGCAATGGATAACTGCTATCCATTTGATAGTGCAAAATTACGATACATAATCCTATCAAACAAGAGGTTACTTTGGAAGTAGCCACTTACTTCAAACTCACTTTTAGTCAGTATCAATAAGATGAAAGTCGAAAAGATTTCAGAAAAATATTCATGTGTGGCTTCATGCCCTATGCGTAACGTCATTGCTCATTTTGCTAATAAATGGTCAATGCTTCTGCTCGTCATACTTGATGAATTTGGAGTTATGCGTTTCAACGAACTGTCGAGAGCCATCCCCGACATCTCGCCAAAAGTATTGTCGGGTCACCTGAAAACACTTGAATCAATCGGACTTGTGAAACGCATACTCTATGCGGAAGTTCCCCCTCGAACTGAATATGAACTGACCGAACTTGGCAAATCACTGATTCCGATTCTAAACCAATTATCAGAATGGGCACGGCGGAATCTGGAAAAAATAAGTAAAAACTTGCGGAAACGTGACTGATTACCTTATCCGCGTTATCTGCGTTTACTCAGGCTTATTACGATTTTGCATTATTCGCTCGAAATTATCGCGTCCCCAATTTATCAATGCCTCCACATGAGGCAGAAGTGTCCGACCGAAATCCGACACAGAATATTCTACGCGCGGAGGAACGTCAGGATACAATTTTCGCTCGATGATACCGTCTGTGGTCAGTTGCTTCAGTACTTGCGAAAGCACTTTTTCCGATACCGACGGAATGTTACGGTAGATTTCATTAAAACGCACCGGCTCGTTCTCGGAAATCTTCACGAGAACGACCAACGCCCACTTGTTGCCTATCCATTCAAGCATCGGGGCTGCCTTGCAATATTCATAATCTAATTTTTTTGCCATTATGCGTTTTACAAAACTGATTGAAAATGAATAAAACAAACTTTTCGGTAAGGGTCAAACCTATCGGTAAGTTATTGTTTCCGCTCTGATATTGAGCTAATTTTGCAGCACAAAGTTAATAAAAAACGATGAAATATGATATATCCTGAATTACATTTCACGGGACAGGTGTGGCGGCCTCCATACTAAGCCAACTCCCAGCTGCTGCAAATAACATCGGGCTGCACATGGCATAAATGCAAATTCTGTTCGCTCTACCATGGCACCACGTTCAGAATGTCGCCGCTGTCTGAGGTGGAATCCGATCTGAAAGTCATCCGGGAATGGCAGCCATGGGCACGCCGCGTTTATCTCACTGGGGCAAATCCTTTTGCTCTGAGCTATAACAAACTGATGGAGATTGCCATCCTTCTCCGCAAATACCTCCCCTATATGGAGTCATTCGGAATGTTTGCCCGGGTCACGGACATTACGCCTAAATCGGTAGAGGAGTTGAAAAATCTCCGGCACATGAAGCTCGACAGCATCAACATTGGCATAGAGACCGCCCACGACCTCACACTGGAGCGGATGAACAAAGGTTATCATGCCTCGGATATTCTTGAGCAGCTATCAAAGCTTGATGAAGCCGGAATACGCTATAATGTCTTCTATCTGAATGGTCTCGGAGGAAAGGGATACGGAGTGGAGAGTGCGATTGCCTCGGCTGACTTGCTGAACAGGCTTCATCCCTGCATTATCAACATAGTGTCATTGACTGTCTTTCCAGAATCTCAGCTCTATCAAGAGGTGTTGGACGGAACTTATGAGGAAGAACCGGAGATTGAGAGGTTGATTGAGATGCGCACGTTAATCGAGCAATTGAAAATAAAAGTCAACCTGTTAGGACACCATGTTTCCAATACAGTCCCTATAACCGGAGCATTGCCACATGACAAAGTAGCGATACTCCGTGAATTTGACAAGGCGATAGCCGAATTTCCTGAAGAGGAGCTGAAAGCCTATCGCAACAGGATATGGCATCTGTGAAGATTCTCCGTCTTGTTCAGCCTGCTCATTTTGGGCAGGCTTTTATTTCCCTTTGTAATTGCGTTTGATTTCACCAATCGACTTTCCGCCGATACCGAAATTCTCATCGGGCAGTTCCTTGATAATGACAGTGAAGAACTGCACCGAGATGTGGGTAATCTCGGACGCAGTGGTCGTGAGCCGCCCGATGAGATGTGTCTTCTGCTCGTTTGTCAACTGTCCGCTTTCAATAGAAATGTATGGCATAATATTTTCACGTATCAGTAACACTGGGATATGAGCCAAATGTTATCGAAACGTCCGGCTTTCAAATTCTCATAGTAAAAGATTACATAAAGCCCAAACGCAATGAAGAAGGTATCTTTTGAAAGAAAGTCCTAATCTGAAAAAATACTTCCTCCAATAAAGGGGTGATAACCAACATCACCATTAACATATAAGGCACTGACCCCATATTCGCGACTTTGAACGGGTTACCTCCAAACGAAGTGAATGTCTCCGTATTAATTTCATTAGCCCTATATATGGGTGTGCATGCAATCAAGATTCCTGCACTTAATATTCTCGTCACAAGCCAAAACAAAAGGCGTACTCTAAAATCCATTTCTTTGAATGATGGAAGTCAAAATCGCCACCACCCAAAAAGTGTCAGACAAAAGAATCGGGGTCAACTATGCGGAAGCCGATAGCATTGAAAATAATAACGCCGAAACCAACACCATTGATGCACCCTCCACAGAGTCAAAGAAGTCAATGGCAGCAAACCCATCTATGAAATATACCAAGCACTGCAGACAACGACACTCCCATACAGGTCTTTCGGAATATAACTAATCAAGAGGGATGAGAATTGGAATCAGGAGAGTTCTCATTCCATTTTAATCATTTCTATTAGGGAAGTTTTATTTCATTTAAGTCTATAATATGATGAAGAATAGCATATACAGTCATTCCTGCTACTGAATGAATATTGAGTTTCTCGCTAATATTTTTCCGATATGTAGTGATTGTATGAAATGATAGGTGTATCTTATCAGCGATTTCCTTTGTTGACAGACCTTGTGCAATCTCTCTCAATATCTCCTTTTCCCTATATGTAAGCACTTCAGAATCCGAGATTTCTTCTTCAGTATGGCTATCTTCACTCTCTAACCTATTTTTAAGTTCCTTTTCCAATCTTATCACCTCAGGAAACAATATCTTGTTTTCCATCTCGCAATGTTGAATCAAATCTCTGCCGCACAGCATAAGTTCAAGAAGCGCGGAATTTATCATCTCATTATTTTTCTGTGTGTATTTGTAAATAAACAGCTCTTTCAAGTCATTCAATTTCCCCGCCATGTGGTCATGCCGCATTGAAAAATCCGTGATATTGAATTTATCAGTAATATCTCCATTCACCAAGTTCTCAACGTATGAGAATATTACGGTATCCTCATATCCCATGTGATTCTTAACCTCCTCTATATAAGTGTCGTAAAACTTCAGTATTACCATTGATATTTCAGAAGTTTCAATGCCATGTATGCCTTCAATCAATGTCCTCTTGATATTAGGAAGAGAGAAGTTAATGAAATGGATATGTGATTTTCTCAAATATCCGACCAAATACATAAGCGACACATGGTAATTCTCCCAATTTTTACCTGCGATATAATTTATCACGGCAAGAAATGTATCTGTATGAACCTCATTCTGCTTACATACCTCTTCAACGGTACTGTCTCCAAAACCGAGGGATATATCAAATCTATTGAGAACAATCAGAAGCCGATTATTGTCCTCAATTATGTCACGAAGGGTGTCTTGTCGCGTATATGTATTGTTATCCTTGATCATGTTTTTTTGTAAATTTTCCCGAAGCAAAGTTACTATAAGTGAAAATGTCCCACAATCCCATAAATTAGGGTATTTTTTTATGTTAAAGAAATGCACTATCTCTTGTTTGGACTATTTATCCTCTGAAAATTCGCCAATTTTAGGAATTGATTGCCATTGATTCATACTGTAATTTTGCATCTCGAAAATTAATAAAACAATCAAAATAACATCAGTACAACATGAACAAATTTTTGCTTTTAATGCTGGCAATTGTCAGCTTATTCGCTACCTCGTGCAGTAGCGATGACGAGCCGGAAATCAACTATGCCAAGGATGTGGCATCTGTATATTCCGGTTACACCAACGCTTCCTCAACTTACTTTTCAGATATGATAAGTGAGAATCAGTCTGTGAAAGTAGAGATTGTAAGCAACACAACCGTCAACGTGACCTTTGATAGCGACACATGGGGACATACGGTTATCAGCAACGCAGAAGTCTCTCTTTCATCCGAGGGATTTATCATTTCAGGCAAAGGAGAAGCCGAAATATCCGGACATGGTGGCACAAAAAAATATGAGTGCAATCTTAATGCCGTGATTGGGAAGAACAAGGAGAATGCAAAGTTCGAGTTCTCCATACCAAGTGTGATGGGAGGCCTGACGGTAAAATTCATACAAGGCGAAGCTCCGGCCAATCTTGTGGTAGCCGGTACATACGATGGTTATACGTCAACCTCATCCGCCTATTTTAAGGATATGATAACAGTCGACCAAAAAGTAATGGTAACGGCAAATGAAGATGGTACTGTTTCAATCAGTTATACAAGCGATACATGGGGCGAGGCGAATATATCCAATATCACAGTAACGAAAACCGGCACTGGTTATACCCTCGGAGGCAAAGGAACGCTCGCGATGCCCTCAATGGGTGGCGGTGAACCGAAGAACTACGATTGTGATTTTTCAGGTACGATCAGCTCATCAAAGGACGATGTGGAAATGTCATTCTCTGTTCCGAGCGTGATGGGAGGAACTGTAATTAAATTCATTCTCGGCCAAGCACCGGCAACAGAATAAGATTATTGATGATCACGATAAAAACATACCCATTTATACTGTCGGCGGTCATGATTTTCATGACCGCTTGCAGTTATACCAATCACTTTCTTGATGAAGAGGGTTTGGATCCGTCAGCGCCATATCGTACTATGGCTGATCTGGATGCCACCGCCTACGACTCATGGACATATATAAATCTTGAGACAGGCGAGATTGAAAAGCATAAGGATTCAGGTACGTGGTACTATACCGGTACGGAACAGACCAAAAAAGAACAGACTACTGAAGAAGTCGGTATAAATTGGCACATAGCTGTTCACCGGTACGAGATAAAGACAAACAACGGATCTGCCGTCAATACACATATTCCTGACATAGAGAATGTCATTGCGTTGCCTGATGGGAAGTATGAGGAAGATGAGACTGTTAATTATTTTACGGAATCAGCAGTTGAAGGTACCACTCCATATCTTCTTGTGATGGATATGAGCGGAATGATGGACGGCAATATAGGATATGCCCTTGACGGTCAGATAAACCGGGTACTATGTGACGCGGTGACCCGTACCGAAACTGGAGGGATGCCCCCCGTGCTGTATGGAACAACCGGCGAGGTGCTGGCAATCAAATATCCCGATGGTGATTGGGCTGCAATCAAGATTACGAAAACTTACGGAGGAAGCGATGGCGCAAGAAGCGGCATGATGTCTTTCCAATATAAATTCCATAAATCAAAATGAGTAGGATTGTTTGCTTCATACTTGCCGTCATTATGGCTATCAACTTGAAGGGAGCATCAACCGAGGGATTCTCCAGCCACCGTGAAATAATCGGTTATGTTGTCGATGAGAATAATGAGCCTCTCCCCGGAGCCTCTGTTCGTGTGCAGGGAACGGTGCTTGGAGCTGTCACAGATACCGATGGTAAATTCTCTGTAAGATTGAATGAATCAGGAAATGTGATTCTTCAAGTGTCTTTTATGGGATATAAACCTGTCACCGTGGAATCGGATAACATTACCAACACACCGATAAGACTTCTTCCCTCCAACCAACAACTTGATGAGGTGGTAGTGACAGGCTCTTTTGTTGAGCGTCCTTTGAAGAAAGTCCCGGTACTTACAAGAGTCGTTTCCCAACGGGATATTCAGGCTCTTAATCCCAACAGCATAGAGTCACTACTGCAATATGAACTGCCCGGAGTGCAGATCGGGTTCAACTCCATGAGTCAGCAACCGGAAATCAAGTATCAAGGAATGGATGGGGAGTATATCCTTTTCCTTATTGACGGTGAACGTGTGAGTGGCGAGGGAGCGGACCATAATGTTGATTTTACACGTTTCAACATTGATGACATTGAGCGTATTGAAGTGATAAAAGGGGCACACTCCACCATTTACGGCTCCAATGCGCTCGGCGGGGTGATAAACATAATAACAAAGACAGCAAACCGCCCTGTATCAGCGAATCTGAGTGCCAGAATATCCAATGGCTACGGACAAAAATACACGGGATCGGTTGGAGTTAACAAGTATAACCTTACCACATACACAAGCCTCACTTATCGCACAGCGGACACTTATACGATTGGAGATCCTGAAAGTGCATCCACCACAATCTGGGGCTATAATATCTGGGATTTCACCCAGAAACTTGGCTATAAATTCAATGAAAAGATTTCCGCAGATTTGAAATTCACAAATTATTGGAACCAAAAGGATATACGTACAGGCAGACTCTATCAGGAATATAACCGTGACTACACCTTAGGCGCAAAAATAAAGTATCTCCCTGCGACCAGTCATCAGATTACGATAGGGTATATGTTTGACAACTTCTGGAAAGACCATCATTTCTTTCGTGCGGATTCGACAGCATTGAATTACCGGAATATCCGTCAGACTCCGAGAATTGATTATGCCGGGAAATTCGGTAATGTAAGTATAAATGTAGGATCGGAAGGTGACATTGAATACCTGAAACACTATATGTTCAAGGACAGTACCCACTATACCAATCACGCAGTTGCCTTCTATGGACAAGGCGAATGGACTCCGATTGCAGAACTTGACATAGTGGCCGGACTCCGGGCGGATTGGCATCAGAAATACAAATGGCATCTTACTCCAAAATTGTCCGCCTTATATAAAGCATGGGATGCTGTGACATTCCGATTGGGATATGCGCAGGGATTCCGGTCTCCGTCACTGAAAGAACTCTACATGGAATATGATATGGGAGGACTCGGCTGGTTCATGATTTATGGAAACCCCAATCTCAAACCGGAGACAAGCAACCAATATTCGGCCTCCGTGGAATTCAGCAGATGGGGGTTGAACACTTCCATATCCGCTTCACACAACCGATTCAGCAACAAGATCGAGTATCTGATGCTGAGTGACGGCACAAGCGACATGCAATATGTCAATGCTGACAAAGCGCGGACCACTTCGATTGAAACCATACTTCGGTATAATTTCAATTTTGGACTGACACTGACGGGTTCATACGCATTTACCGACGATTACAGCAATGTTGACGGTCACAACACATCTTCAACCCGTCCACATTCAGCCACATTCAGTGCCATGTATCAGAAGAAATTCAAAAAGGTGTCATTGACCGCCTCTCTCAATGGTCAGTGGGGATCGGCTTTCGACACCTATTCCCGGTCATCGGAGGCTGATGTGAATGGAGAATATGCTTGGGAGAAACGCCATTACGATGGCAGGACTCTTGTCGCCATGAATGTGGGCGCCACCTTCCCGCGCGGGATATATGTGAATCTTGGTATCGACAATCTATTCAATTACAAGGACAAGGCTACCGACAGCTCACTTCAGACTCCACAGAGAGGTATCTCCTTTGTCGGCACTGTCGGCCTTAACCTTGCCGATATGTTCAAATGGTAAAATCATCATGAAACTAAAAATGACTAAAAAACAGATTATACTGGGATCAATCGTTTTACTTTTGGTGTTTGTATTTATTTTTTCGTGGGTGAAATGGATCTCGCCCACAAAAATTGCATTCCTGAATTATCAACCCATAGAGTTGGGGCAGATAGCTAAAGCCAACACCAACGGATTTATAAAGATCAAGGAACTTTCCACCGATGACATTGATGATGTCGGTGACTATGACATGGTCTTCATAAACGGGATGGGGCTGCGGATAACAGAGGAGCAGCGGACTATCATCCGTAAGGCTGCTGAAAATGGAACTCCCGTTTTGACCACTATGGCCACCAATCCCGACAACAATATCTGCTCAGTGGATTCATTGATGGTAAATGATCTGAAGGAGTATCTTTCAGGAGGCAGAGCAAATTACCGAAATCTGCTTGAATATGTGCGCACCTACATAGACTGCAAAGCCATGTTCACAAATGAGCCAGAAGAACCTGTGGAAAGTCAGTCATACCTGCTCTCGCATCCTGATGTGGACGATCCTGATGCTGAGGAGATAGGGTTTAACACTTTACGTGAATACAAAACTTATCTGAAATCCAGAAATCTTATTGCCGACAATGCTCCGAATATCATAATAACCGGACAAATGGGCGAGCCCTCGGAATTGATTGCCGCATTGGAAAAATCGGGCAACAATGTCTATCGCGTATGGAATATGCGCAAGTTCATAAATGACGGTCATGCAGATTCCATCTCTGTTGCCGCTGTTATAAATATGGCTCATGGCCGTATGGGTGACTATATGGTTGAATATCTTTCGGAGAATAATGTGCCTCTGTTCTGTCCGGTGAATGCAAATCAGCTTCAGGAAGATTGGGAAGCTGACAAGATGGGTATGAACGGAGGATTTCTCTCACAAAGTGTTGTCACTCCTGAAATTGACGGCGGCATACGTCCATACGCTTTGTTCGCCCATTATGAGAATGATGAGGGAATACGCGAGGTGAAAGCTATTCCCGGACGTCTTGACACTTTTGTAGAGACGGTGAATAACCACATATCTCTGAAGCGCACGCCGAACAAGGATAAAAAGATCGCTATCGTATATTACAAAGGACCGGGGGTATCGGCTATGTCGGCGGCAGGCATGGATGTCGGCCCGTCACTGTATAATCTCTTGTCAAGATTGGGCAAAGAGGGTTATTACCTGAAGAATCTACCATCTTCTCCTGCTGAACTTGAGAAGATGGTGCAGGCAGACCGTAGAATCCTTTTCGGAAATGTGGCCATAGTGCCCCAGCCATTGCCCAACCAAGGGGAAAACTCTTTCAAGATAATCCACGGCACAGATCAAGATCCAGAAGAAAGCTATATCAGTACGTATAAATGGATTTCAGACACACTTAAAGCCGATGCCCTCATCCATTTCGGCACACACGGTAGTCTGGAGTTCACACCACGCAAACAAGTGGCGCTGTGCAGTCAGGACTGGCCCGACAGACTTGTCGGACCTCTCCCTCACTTCTATATCTATTCCATAGCTGATGTCGGGGAAGGAATGATTGCCAAGCGTCGCTCCTACGCTGCACTGCAATCGTATCTGACCCCGCCTTTCCTTGAAAGCAACCTGCGGGGTGAGTATAAAGGGCTGATGGATAAAGTCGAGGTATACTTTAAGAATCCTTCACAAGCAACATCCCTTGATGTCAAGAAGAAGGCAGTTGAATTAGGTCTGCACCGCGATCTTGAACTGGACAGCATATTATCAACTCCTTATACAGAGGATGACATTCTCCGTATCGAAAATTTTGCAGAAGAGATTGCCGCTGAAAAGATTACCGGACAGCTTTATGTCATGGGAGTTCCATACGAGGATGCGAGAATAGGCACAAGCGTCTTTGCCATGTCTGTAGATCCCATTGCTTATAGTCTGCTTGCTCTTGACAAACTGCGGAATCCAGCAAAGGCAAAAAAAACGGAACGCAAAGGTCTGTTCAACCGTCTTTATCTTGAACCTGCCAAATCCATCGTGGCAGCAAAACTCAATTCCGGACACCCCGTGTCTGATTCGGAAATATGTGACATTGCAGGAATATCATCTGAGGAACTGAATGAAGCTCGTGAGATAGTCTCAATGAAAGATGCTCCCCAACGAATGATGGAAATGATGATGTCACGTGCTATGCCGGAAAGAAAAGAAGGCTCGAAAACGAATAACGGGAATATCGTGAAGGCGATGGCCACAGCCAAAAAGATGGGAGCATCCGATGAGCAGTTGGAGAAGATGAAGAAGGCAATGCTTGCCAAACGAGAAAAAACATCCCAATCAGGTAATGCAGTAGGTAAAAAATCCAATCCTCATGCCGACATGAAGATGAAAATGCCTGAGTATACACCTGAGCAGAAAGCCAAGGCCGCAGCTATTATGGAAGTGGAGCGTACATTGAAGAATATATCCAATTACTCAGATGTACTGAGACAATCTCCTGAAATGGAATTGACATCGCTGATCAACGCTCTCGCCGGGGGGTATGTCAAGCCATCACCGGGAGGGGATCCCATAGCAAATCCCAACTCGCTTCCAACAGGACGTAACCTGTTCGGAATAAACGCGGAGGCAACACCAAGTGAATCAGCTTGGAACAAAGGCGTGGAGATGGCCAAGAATACGATCGATATGTACCGCAAGCGACATAATGACAGTATTCCGCGGAAAGTCAGCTATACGCTCTGGAGCGGAGAGTTTATTGAATCAGAAGGTGCTACCATAGCGCAGGTGCTTTATATGCTAGGAGTGGAACCGGTCCGAGACGCTTTCGGCAGGGTCACAGACCTTCGGCTCATTCCATCCGATGAACTTGGACGACCGAGGATAGATGTTGTTGTGCAGACCAGCGGACAGTTGCGCGATATAGCTGCCTCCCGTCTTTTCCTGATAAACCGCGCTGTTGAGATGGCTGCCGCCTCTAAAGATGACAATTATGAAAATCAGGTTGCGCAGGGTATCACCGACTCGGAGAGGAAACTTGTCGAGCGGGGCATATCTCCTAAAGAAGCCCGCGCGATAGCGGCATACCGTGTATTCGGAGGCCTTAACGGTGGATATGGGACCGGAATACAAGGGATGGTGCAAGGGAACCAATGGAAAGAGGAATCGGAGATAGCCGACACTTATCTCAACAATATGGGCGCTTATTACGGCGATGAGGATAATTGGGAAGCCTTCACACAGTATGCTTTCGAGGCAGCCCTGACTAATACCGATGCAGTCATCCAACCCCGGCAATCCAATACGTGGGGAACCCTTAGCCTTGACCATGTATATGAGTTTATGGGTGGTATGAACCTTGCTGTCAGAAATGTCACGGGCAAGGATCCTGACGCATATCTCAGCGATTACCGCAACCGTTCCAACTACCGTATGCAGGAAGTGAAAGAGGCTATAGGTGTGGAAGGACGCTCCACCATATTCAATCCTACATATATAAAGGAAAAGATGAAAGGCGGCGCGGGCGACGCATCGACTTTTGCAGAGATAGTGCAGAATACATACGGATGGAATGTGATGAAACCTGCGGCGATTGATCCGGAGATGTGGAGTGAAATTTACGAAGTGTATGTCAACGACAAGCACAATCTTGGTATCCGCGAATTTTTCAAGGACAAAAATCCTTCCGCCATGCAACAGATGACTACGGTCATGAAAGAAGCTGCTGAAAGAGGGTATTGGAAGCCTGATGCCGGTCAGATTAACAATCTGGAAAATCTTAATCAGGAAATGTCTGCCACTATTTCATCTGCTTCAGAGCAGTCTGCCGACGATGGCATGGTCATGAAAAAAGAGGAAATGAACAATGTGGAGCATGCCACGGTAGGCAATGTCGGAAAGGTTGCTGTCGCAGTGGCTGTGGCCGCTTTAATAATCCTTCTGGTTGTGGTGGCTAAACGGCGTAGAAATTCCGCAAAAGATATGGAATGATATGGAAACTGTCGTACTTATATTGATGTTATTGGTAAGTTTCAGCTTCGTGCTGAAACTTACTTTCCAAAAAGTTCCGGTAAGTATCTCCATTTGTGGTTTATGCCTCCTTTTCATCGGACTCTCCACTCCGTTTGCCATTGAGCAATCAAGCACACAGATACAGCAATGGCTGCAAAATTCCCGGTTGATGCTTGACACATCGGTAATTCTATTCATTGATGTGTTCATGCAGATTTCATTCGCAGTGCTTTCCGCGCAACTCATGACCGCAGGTAAGGTACGGAAAACTATCATCCGCACTTATCGTGTCCTGCGTCTTTTTCCCGGATTACTGATATTTCCCGTACTCTTCTACACGGTCGTGCAGGCAGTATTCTCTTTTCCGGGAGTGTCCTTTGGAATTGTAGGATGGTCCGTCGCCGTGGTTGCGTCATCACTGATTTTTCTTATGTCACGGCTGATAAAATATCTGCTGCCTGAGAAAGATATAAGATTGGAGATCCTATTCTTAGTGAATATTCTGATAGCAATGATGGGGGTGATAGCCACAGTCAATGGAAGGACTGCCGTGAGAGGTGTGTCCGATATAAATTGGGATGCTTTGCTTGGAGTATTCACAATTACCTTATTCGGAGGCCTAATCGGTTTTCTCATCAATAAATACTCATTAAACAGAATAATCAAAAAAATCAACAGACTATGATCTATATCTCAGACGTAATGTATTGGATCTCCACGGGACTATTGGTTCCTGTAGTAATCCTGCTTATCTATTTCTTTGTCCGTGCGCTGATTCTCGTCGGTTCTTTCTTCGGTCAGTATCTCGCCATGAAACGCACACAACGTTTTGTCAATTCCCATCTTGACAGGCTCACGCCCGACAATCTCGATGATTTTGTCAAGTCGTTACCCGATAACTGCAATGCACTTGTCATTCCTTATATAAGGAAAATTGTCGAGGCAAAAGGGAATAGGGCATTGACAGACAGGTTACTCGCTGATTTCGAAATTGCGGTGGACAAGGAACTGTCAACACCTAAGACACTTGGTAAACTCGGTCCTATACTCGGCCTGATGGGTACACTCATACCAATGGGACCCGCTCTTGCCGGTCTCGCACAGGGTGACATTGCATCTATGGCCTACAATATGCAGGTGGCTTTTGCAACAACAGTGATAGGCCTTGTGATCAGTGCCATCGGCTTTATTGTACTCCAGATGCGCCAACGTTGGCTGTTTCAGGATCTCACCAACCTTGAATACATCGCACAATTATGAGAAGGAGATTATTGCGTCAACAGGAGGATATTGACCCCATGAGCGTGGTCAGCAACCTATTTGATGTTGCAATGGTTTTTGCTGTAGCTCTGATGGTTGCGCTTGTCAGCCGTTACAATATGACAGAGATGTTCTCACAGGACGATTTCACTATGGTGAAGAATCCCGGCAAGGATAATATGGAGATCATCACAAAAGAGGGGCAAAAAATCAACCGCTACACTCCATCTGAGGATCAATCCTCCAAGGATAATAAAAAGGGAAAACGTGTGGGAGTGGCATACGAATTGGAAAACGGCGAAATTATATATGTTCCTGAATAATTACATTGAATTTTGGAACTGACAAAACAAAAATACCCTACTTTTAGGGATTTCATAGTTGCCGTTTAGTCAGTAATTTTGCATAAGAAATTAACAACAAGAAATCAAGAAATAATGAAAAAGACAGCTATTTTCTATGGCTCTACTTCAGGAAACTGCGAAGGAGTGGCCAATAAAATCGCTGAAGCACTGGGTGTCAATTCATCCGATGTTTTCAGCGCATCACAGATTGATGCAGCTAAGATTGCAGAGTATGATAATCTGCTGCTCGGATCCTCGACATGGGGAAACGGAGACCTTCAGGATGAGTGGTATGACGGAGTTGAGGTCATCAAGGCTTCTGACCTCAACGGCAAGACTGTCGCAGTATTCGGTTGTGGAGACTCTTGTGGTTTCAGCACCACTTATTGTGACGCTATGCGCACACTCTATGATGCAGCCAAAGATGCAGGAGCTAATATGATTGGTGCCGTATCGACCGACGGCTATACATTTGATGAATCTACATCGGTTGTTGACGGTAAGTTTGTCGGACTTGCTCTTGACGAAGACAATGAAAGTGATAAGACCGACGAGCGTATTGCCGCATGGGTTGATGAAATCAAACCGAGTCTCTAATTAGACCATCATGCAAGAATAATTACGTAAAGCCCAAAATATATTCAGAAGAGGATGGTCAGCAATGCCCGTCCTCTTTGCTTCTTCAATAAGCAATCAATGATAAGTACAAATTGAAAGATATGATGTCGGCAGCACTCCTAAAATTAGGTAGACTATGTTTTAGAAATTCAAATACTGAACATTGTTCAACGGATGTTCATTGTTGATGCATTATTTTATTGTCTTGTAGCGCAATGTGTTTACTAACTAATATTAGGTATTGCGTATTCCATTGAAATAATGTAATTTTGCAGTCGAAAACAGAACGTCGTTTGTTTATGCAGATATTAAAAGAAGATATTAAACACAGAATTCTTGATGTGGCTCGACAAGAGTTCGCATCAAGAGGATATGCAAAGGCTTCCATGAGGAGCATCGCATCCAAAGTAGGAGTTGGTGTGGGCAATATCTACAACTATTATCCCAGCAAGGATAAGCTGTTTTGCGCCGTCCTTGCCCCAGTGGTATCAGCCTGCTATGCGATGTTTGATAAGCATCATGGAGAATATGGACAGGATGCAATATCCATGACACAAGAAAATTATCTTGTATCGGCCGTATCTGACTACATGATCATACTAAAAGGAAATAGGACACTATTAAAAATTCTTCTTTTCAAAGCGCAAGGTTCATCTTTGGAGGACTTCAAAATTAAATTCACAGATAAAGCCACTGAACAGGTTAAATCATGGTTTGCGGATAATAAGAAGAAGCATCCATATATGAATATTGATGTCAGTGATTTCATGATACATCTTCATACAGTATGGATGTTCACAATGTTTGAGGAAATTATTATGCACCGTATAACCGGCGATGCTATGGTTCGTGTAATTGAGGAATATATAAAATTTGAAATAAACGGATGGAAAAACATACTGCACATCGGTTAGAGTTTCCAATATATCATAATGAGTTGGAGAGAGTTTCACATTTGGAATTCTCTCCTTTTTTATTGAACAAAATAAGACATTGTTCATTATTGACAGCCTGAAATCAACCAATATAGTGATTATGAAAATAGAAATGATCAACAAAAAATTTGGCAGTTATGCTAAGCGACTCCTGAAAGTACGCTGGCTTGCCTTACTAACATTTGCCGTTGCCATTGTGGGCGGCATCGTCGGTCTTAAGCACCTTGTGGTGGAAACATCATTTGACGACTATTTCGTTGAAGGAGATCCAATGTTAATCAAAACCGATGAATTCAAGGCTCATTTCGGCAACGACTATTTCATCGGGGTACTTACAGAGTGTGACAACCACTTTACGCCTGAAGCATTGACCACACTCCGGGCTTTATCCAATGAGTTGCTTGACAGCATCTCTTATGTGGATAAGATTACCTCCCTCACCGATATAGAATTTCTTGTCGGTAACGATGAGGGTATGGCGATAGAGCAAATAGTCCCGGATGTCATACCGACAGACAAAGCCGGATTGGATTCAATACGGACTTTGGCTTACAGCAAGCCTGAAATCGCCCGCAAGCTCGTGTCAAAGGATGGTCGATTGTCTTGGATTATGGTTAAACTTCGTCCGTTTCCAGAGGATTCTGTATGGAAGAAAGAGGGAACAATAGCTCCTGACTTGATAACAGGTGCGGAAGTTGAAAAGATAATTTCCAAATCATGCTACGCTCAACTGAATCCGAAAGCGACAGGTATGCCGTTTGTCAACCAGCAGAAAATGAAATTCATTGGCGAGGACATGAAACGCATGGTACTGATTGCCCTTGCCATTTCCATTATTGTCATGTTGATTGCCACCCGCTCTTGGCAGGGGATAATCGCTCCGTTCATTTCAACATTCGGTGGTCTGACACTGACATTCGGTGTTGCCGGATGGCTTGGGCTGTATGTGGATTCTGCAACAACAATGATACCCGTGATGCTTGCATTTGCGGTGTCAATAGCCTATAACATACATATATTCTCATTCTTCAAGCAACGGATGCGGCTCCACGGACAACGTAAGGGCGCTGTCATTGAAACAATCGAGGAAACTGGTTGGCCGACATTCTTCTGTGGAATGACCACGATTGTGTCATTGCTGTCTTTCCTCGCAGTTAATATCAGGCCCGTCAAGGCGATAGGCGTAAATACATCGCTATGTGTCCTGTTCGTATTGGTAACCCTATATCATCATTCTTCCAGCTGCCTATCGACCCCACTAATCCGTGGGCTATATCCTTTCCGGGGGTGGAACATCCATACTCTATAAATCTGGATTGCACGCCTTCAAAAAAACTGATAAATTCTGAATACGGAGGACGTTTCAGCGTATATTTACCGGGAATAGATTTTTCCGTGTCAGCAATGCGGACATGGAATAAAATGCCGTGTTTTGCAGGCTCAGTGTCACAGGATGGAAGTCTGGTTTTCAATGGCGTGTATGATAGGATGACAATGCTTGGGGCTGATGCCTCGTTACCGTTGGGCAAACTCGTGGTTCGCAGTGAATTTGCTGAATACCTTGGAGAGGTTCAAACCCCGACTCAAATTGAGACGAATCCACAGAAGAAAAATACCCTTAACTTCTTGATTGGCATTGACTGGTATCCGGGAAATGACTGGACCATAGCCGCACAGTATTCTCATAAATATATAGCAGGTTTTTCAACAGGCATTGCCGGTTATCGGAATTCCGGATTAGCGACATTGAGGATTGCTAAGGATCTGTTCTGAAATACACTTAATGTATCAACATTTGCGTATGTAGATTTAACAAATGGAGGAATCTACAACCGGCTATATGCAGATTATGCGCTGACAGACCAAATACATGCTTTTATTGGATATGATTTATTTCATGCCGATAATGGTTCTTTTGCTATGTATTCAAAAAACTCGGAAATATGGTTAAAACTGAAATACAGTTTCTAAGAATGGGTAAAACAAAACATAAAGACGCAGTGGTGGAAATATCAATCTGATTCAAAACATTGGCTTTGGTCTATGAGACCAAAATTACAATACGGTTTACAAGATTTTCAAATTCAGTATCTTCAATATTAGATATTTGTCCGTTTTGTATAGGCTTCATTTCAAATGCAAAATTACAAAATTTACTGACATACAGACGTCTGTCACCACATCTTGTAATCTTTGTTTGACATTGCGGTAATTTTGCGCATGTTGAGAAGTCTTATCGGTATTCGCTGATTTTCAATTCGTCGGCTATTCCCTCCGAGGATAGTTTGATGTAGTATGAAATAAAAGTTCCGCCTGGTACGCATGCAAAGCCTAAGCGCGGCGGAATCTGTTGATGCAAAGTTAATCAAATTATTTGAGCCGACAATTGATGTTGTTTAAATTTTTAGATTTCCCAGAATTTTAAGAACGTTAAATAATTTTATAACTTTGCATTTGGATTGACGCATGTTGGTTCACGACATTTTGGATAATAAGAAACAATATGTTCATAGCAATACTTACATATAAGAAGCCTCTGAGTGAGGTTGACAAATATCTTCAGGCTCATCGCGAGTATCTGGCTGAGAATTATGCTGCCGGAAATTTCATTACTTCCGGTCCGTAGACACCGCGCGTCGGAGGCGTGATAATGATGAGAGTGGCAAGCCGCGAGGCGGTCGATGCCCTGATAAAGCAAGACCCGTTCCATATCAACGCCATTGCCGATTATCAGATTGTAGAGTTTACACCGACTATGTTCTGCAACGATAGCTTGAAATCTCTGTTATGATTGAGACCGGAAGACTGATATTGCGACATTGGCGAGTTGAAGATGCTTCAGTTCTCTATAAATATGCTTCGGACAATCGGGTAAGTGAATTGGCATTGTGGCCGACTCATACTTCGATTGAGATGAGCCGCGAAGTGATTGAAAAAATATTTATGTCCAATCCAGATTGCTTTGCAATTGTCTTGAAAGAGAGCAGTGAGCCGGTAGGTTGTATCGGTCTTGTTCCGGTTGGGGACGAACATCACGAAACAAAACCCTCCGAAAGAGAGGTCGGTTATTGGATTGGTCATCCATATTGGAATATGGGAATCACAACGGAGGCATTGGAGGCATTGGTAGCCTATTGTCGTGATAATATCGGTCTTCAATCACTGCTTATAACCGTATACAACAGAAATATAGCATCGCAAAAAGTGGCTGAGAAGTGTGGATTCAGCAGCATAGACAACTATCTTTACGAAGGTGTCGGGAGCAGAGCTTACCGATTAGACTTATAATTATAAAATTATGCCATACATATCCATTGAAAGCGGACGACTGACCGCTGAACAGAAGAAAGAGCTTATTGAGCGACTTACAACAACGGCATCCGAGATAACACATATCCCAGCGCAGTTCTTCACTGTCACTATCAAAGAGCTGCCGGATGAGAATTTCGGCATCGGCGGAAAGTCGATTGACGAGATTAAACGCAACTACAAGCCATGAATGAAGGAAGATTGATATGACTAACAAAATATATCCGCGGACGGGTGAGGTGTAATTGTCCTGTGGACAAAATCAAAAAGTACATACCTGCGATTCAGTCAGGCGACATTGAAATGATTAGTCTTGAATAAGTGGCTGCTTAAATCATGTGTGGATTATTGATATTTCGACCGTGTAGATCACTTGATGCCTACATCCGATATTATTGGATATTGCGAAGTCGGAAGGAGTTGAGTACCTTGACGTTTCCCGTTGGTTGTCCGCAGTTGATATTCCACCGCAATAGATCGCTGTATATATCTGAATTGCGGACGCATCAACCTCAGTTTGCCATAAGCGGACAGGTGAATTTTCCTGCCACATTGCAGTCAACCGATGACACGGAGATGATTGTCGTTGTGTTAAAGCCCCATGCCGCCACACTTTTTGACATACCCATATCTGCATTCTATAATCATGAGATTGATGGATTTGATCTTGGAGATTCAGATCTTAATGATTTAGCCCGTAGGGTGTTTGATGCAGGGTGCGCAGAAGATGGCATCCGCATAATTGAACAGTGGTTGATTTCGAGATTGAATGAAAAACGCATATATGACTTCACTCGTATCGGAGTGTCATTGAGTATGCTGTTTTCAGATTGTAAGACCACGGTAAGGGATATGGCTTATGCCACCTGCCTTGGGAAAAGACAATTTGAGCGGGTGTTTTTCAATTCAGTAGGAATGAAGCCAAAGGAATATGCAAGGATTGTAAGGTTTCAAAAGTCACTGTGGTTTATGCAGACCGGCAATCATGATTACATGGATATTGCCTTTAACAGCGGCTATTCCGACCAGTCACATTTCATCCGTGAATGTCGGGAGTATTCCGGGTTGACGCCATCCAAGCTGATTGTCACGCAGCCGATTTATTCCGACCTATTTTCCTCACCGGTGTAAATGTCGCATTTATTCTATCGCATTATTGGCAGAAGGTGTAATTTTGCGGTAAAAAATGCAGGAAGTAAATCCAAAAGAGACGTCGCGGTCATACGCTTTTGAAATGTGGATGAAAGCACCGATGCCGATGGTGACGCTGATAAAGACACTTGATGTGTCGCATCTGTTGAAAATCAGCAGGAAACGAGGGCTTAAATTTAATATGCTGATGTGCTGGTGTATCGGTAGATCCGCCTCACAGATAAAGGAGTTCTATATGCTCCCGGTCGACAACAGACTTATCAGGTTTGATTCAATTGCCGTCAATACGATTGTGGCAAATAATGTCGGAGAAGTAAGTTCGTGCGACATACCTTATTCAGACGATATAGAGAAATTCAACAGTGATTATTTTCGGCTTACACGGCAAGTTGCTGAAAGCTGTGAGAATCATGATATAGCAGACAGTATGGTCATCGGCACATCGGCATTGGTGGAATGTGAGATAGATGGAGCGGTGGGAATGTACAGCGGCGTATTTAATAATCCGTTCATGATTTGGGGAAAATACAAGAAAAAGCTATTCAAAACCAAGCTTACCGTGTCGTTTCAATTCCATCATGCCCAAATGGATGGTGCTCATGTAGCCCGATTCCTTGATTTGTTGCAAAAAGAGATCAACAATGTTCATCACTTACGTGTACAATAATCAAAGCATCCGGATTATTAATCTTCATAAAATGTGAATTGTGTGACCTTATCCGAATTTTAGTAGAGTCACCACAGTTAAATGTTAAAATAATGAGTTGTGTAATTTTTTCTTACCATTGTGGAACTTTCGGGTAAATTCAGCAACTAACCTTGTAAAACAAAAATCATGGACAATCCTTCAGAATATAATCAATCCTTCACCGCTATGGTAAGAAGACACGAAAAGATCATTTTTAGTGTCTGCTTCTTCTATGCGACAACGGATGTTGGGTTTGATGATTTGAGGCAGGAGGTCCTGATTTCACTTTTCAAGGCTTATCGTCATTTCAGAAAAGATTCCTCGGAATCTACATGGGTTTACAAAGTCGCTTTGAATACGTGTCTTTTCTCACTCCGGAGGCTTACTCCGAAAGTTCGTATGCTCTCATTTGAAGAAATGCCATATATTCAATTTGAGGATGATTCGGAGCATGATATACAAAACAGACTTGAATGGCTTTATTCATCCATTTCAAGACTTAAGCCTATTGACAAGGCTTTGGTACTCATGTGGCTGGATGAATTAAGCTATGATGAAATTGCTGAAAATATGGGTATTCCCAGAAATACGGTTGCCTCGCGGCTACATAGGATAAAAGAAAAACTCTCAACAAAATAAATATGGAACTTGAAGATTTAAAAAAAACATGGAAATCTGTCGAGCCTCATATTGAAAAAGCCTCGACGGGAACTTCTGATATTCCTGATTTGGAGTCAAAAACCGATTATAAAACGCGATTATTACGGCGTTGCATCATCAGTCTTACCATTTCTGTGGTAAGCTTTCCATTGGTTGTTACATCCCGTTTATGGGCACCGATGTTGTTTCCAATATCATGGCTTGTATCGTTTGGAATAGTGGGTATTATCGCGATTATGGCGGAAATATATCTGATTAATATGATCAGAAAGGTTTCTATATCAGAATTCTCTATATCAGAAATTATGAAAGCAACCCTCAAAATAAAAAAATACTACAAAAATATTGAATTGATATTTTCCGTAGTGTTCGCCATTCTAATGGGTTGGTTAGTCTTTCTGCCACCGTTTCTTGGTAATTGGAGAATGGTCTTAGTTGTAATTGCTATAGTAATAACGTCAATTATTGAACTACGATTATATAATAAAAACATAACTTTGATTAACAGGTTATCAGGGTCGGAATATAGCGATATAAACTAATAAAAACTAATAAAAACTAATAAAAACATATAATGAGATACATCCTTTCCCGTACAGACGACTATATCTATCATTCAAAGAAATGGATTTTAGGGTATGCCTTTTTGTTTTGGCTTGTGACGAGAATATTAAGTGCAGGAATCTTGATTACATGCACAGCCATCTATAAGGCTAATGAAATTGATGCGGAGAAATTGACTTCGTTTGGAGGAAACCCGTTTGAAGTCGCAAATAAGGGATCAGTGCCTTTTATGTTAATGGTATTGTTGGTTATAGCCCCTTTATTGGAGGAGGGGATTTTCAGATTGGGACTTTCTTTTAAAAAGTGGCAGATTGCCATATCATTATCATTGATACCCATCGCGGTAATTTGGCAACACATATACTCCTTCTCAGCCATTGAATTTGCCGTCTGGAGCATTGCGGCGATTATGATACTCCTTTTTGTGAATTTATATTTTAAGCAGACTTTATGGATTGAGGTCAAAGAAAGATTTGAAGTGCCAATTATTTGGATTTCATCAATAGTATTTGCCATTATGCATCTAATGGCTTTCAGCAATATTTCAATCTCATTACTCCCTTATTGTCTGTGCGTAACGGCAGTCGTATTTTTTGCCGGATGTGCATGTGCATATTTGAGAGTCAATTTGGGATTTTGGTGGGCTGTAGGGTTCCATATATTCAACAATCTGCCTCCTGTTATCATAATATGTTCACTCTAAAATAATCACAAATGAAAACTATTCTTAAGTTTATGGCTTTTGTTCCTATGAAAACATTCTCTTGACGACCCAAGGTTACGTAGGAGATTTATGGCTTGTTTCATAGAATATTCATCTGCGTAAGTCTTCTTTCTGAGGAAATCCATCATATATTTATTTGTCGCGAAACGATTACTGGGTATTACCTTTATCTACCTATTGGTGATGACTATCGGTGATGCTTACTATATAGGTTAGGCAACTCCCAGATTATCCTTTCCATTGAGTGAAGAAAAAGCTATTGTGTCCAAGGATAACAAAATAGAATTTCAAACTGGCAATAGCTGCTCCGGTTACTCGTCGGCATATTTGTTGAGGCATTTTGGGGTACAGACAAAGGGTGATAGGATACGACGTAAGCATACGCTCTTGAAATATGAATTGAAGCTCCGATGCCGATGGTGACGCTGATAACGGCGCTTGAAGTGGCGCATCTGTTGAAAATCAGCCGGGAACTCCATCACCGTCGGTGGAGAGGCGATGACGGGATATGCCTATTATCTTTGCTTGGGGCTCCATTGCTATATCGGATTTTTAGGCAACGATGTCGTGCATGTAGCAAAGTTAGTCATAATATTTGGATTTCAGGATATTATTGACGAAAATTTATTAACTTTGCACTATGAAACAACCGCAAAAGGCATACTCGATATTTTGTGACGAAAGTTGTCATCTGCAATTTGACAATAGTGATGTCATGTGCATCGGCGCTATAATAGTGCCGGACAAATATCTTGAAACATATAAAACTGAGCTTAAACGACTGAAAAGTAAGTATGGTATTCTGCATGAATTGAAGTGGAATACTGTAAGCCGCACACATATTGCCATGTATGATGAGATTTTGCGTTTGTTCTTTGATTCGTCAATGGTATTCCGCAGTATCCTTATCAAAAATAAATCCAATATTCAAGCGCACTCATTGGAGAGGGATGAATATAATCGGTTCTATTATTCAGTAATTGAGCGTTTGATAAGGTTTTCTATCTGGCACAACTCCGATAGCGGGAATTTATACCGTGTTTTTCTTGATCTCAAGGATAATCACGGGAAAATAAAACTTGCCTCAATACACAAAGAACTCATAAATATGTTAGGAACGGATGGCACAATTCAATCAATGCAGAATATCCGTTCACATGAATCGCAGTTTATTCAACTTACTGATATTATAATCGGTGCGATAACATACAGGGCAAGAGGTCTGACCGGGAGCGAAGCTAAAATGAATATAGTCAGGCTTATTGAGGAACTATCCGGCTACCATCTTGATGAAGGAACAGAGCCGGGAGATGACAAATTTGCAATCTACGATTTTCAACCCAAGAGAAGAAATGGCTGATAACGATATGCTTGGAATATTGCAGCCATATTTTGATTGCGAACTATCAGTTGACGACAAAGACAAAATATTGGAGTTGCACGAACGGTTCAAAAATGATGTTCTTATTCAAAAGGTAAATTTGGATGGGGTAGAACTGATTGTGAAGCCATATCTATATAACTGCGCTCATAAGGATAGTTTGCCCGAATGGTTTGATGGTCTGCTTGAAAAGTTTGTCCATGTCATAACAAGAGATGCCAAAGAGGACAGACGCAAAATCGCCAAGACCGTTAGAGAGTTTCGCTCGGAGCGTGCCGTGCGTATCCATTGGATTAAACCTATTTTGGAAAACGCTTCCGACAAGCGTATTACACGATTCAAGTATATAGAAAATTCAGGACGGGAACGTGAATATTTTTGGTATCGCGCAAAGGGTTATATGGTAGTGGTAGAGTACATCAATCCTAATTTCGCATTGATTACAGGATTTTGCGTTGACCAATCCAATCATGCCTATTATATGCGTAAACTTCAGAACAAGGCATAAAAAAACCGCATTTACGGTAATGCGGCCAACCAAGTCTTTCGTTCTTCGATCGATGACAGTGCAAAGTTAGCGATTTTTTCTAACTCTACAAAATTTTAACGCTTTAATAAGCAAAGAGTTCATCAAAATATAGCGTACTGTGTTGAATTGGCTATTGCGTCTATTTCGTTGGCAATTTGGCTCATATAGGTAAGATTCGAAAGTATTTGCCGATTTTCAATTCATCGGAGGATAGTTTGATGTAGTCCAGGAATATCTTTGTATCCCTGTGTTTGCTGACGTGTATTATCCGGACGATGGTGTTTTTGTGGGAGAGATACGTATTCGTGATACCGTTGCATTGGGCAGTGTGCATATCATTCTTTTCTGAGACGGCTGCCGTCGTTGTTTTTCTCGATACGCAGTAAACGTAACCCCTTCCCTGAATTGAAGTTGTAGGTAACGCCCAGTTTAACAGTTATATACTGCTTCGTGCATGTAAGTCGGTTTTCATTTCTTTTTCTTTAATTGTTCCTGACCGATTTTATAATTGGCAAAAGCGTTCTGTCTATGACTGTCAATCCAATTGGACCAAAATTCAATATCACGCTCATAATCTTTGAGCTTATGTTTGGAGAAATCCCACAGTTGTTTCTGGGTCGGTAGCTGCATTCTGTCCGTCATTTTATTTCGTGATTGCATCACAAATATCTGGGCAATAGGAGTCTTGCCATAATCATAGAAATCCACGACAAGGATATGCTGTTTCTTCTTGTCAAAGTAGGTGTATGTATACATTTCGCCCGGCTTTCGGTGCCAGTCCTCCACATCGTCATCATACACCCACATTGTGTAGGGGCGGTCGTTATCTTTATTTAATGTAAGACATTGCATATTGGATGTCAGCGATGAGGGTCTCTTTGCAGGAGGCTCATTCTTCAGCTTGACAAATATTTTTCCATGCGTCGGAGAATAGAACAACACCTCTTCGTCCTGCAGTCTGGCGGTCTTGAGAATGTCGGCAATGAATTTGTCCATCCCTGGATATTTAGCAGCAGAATCTGCACAGGAGATTATCGCCATCTCCTGCGGAATAATCACATCACCGAATGTCATGCGGTAAGTGGTGTCCTTATCTATTATCTGACCGTAATAGTCACTTATATGCCAATCTCTGTTGGCATAGGTTACAGGTTTTAGAGAATTGCAACTGTTCATGAGTGCGATGATTAATCCCGCGAAAAGGATGTAGCTGATTTGTTTCATTGTTGAAGAGGTATTTGTTTATGTTGCAAAATTACCTCCAAAGTAAACAAAATAGTCTTAGCCTAACCTCCTTTAGTCTTAGTTGGTCTTAGCCGGGTAGGGATTTATTGGATTTATTCATTAAATTTGTAAAATGAAACGTTTTCGCTACATTACAATAACCACATTGGTTGTCATCGCTATAATGGTAGTGGCAAACATCGTGTATCTGCATAGCCTTTATAATTCCATAAAGGAGCAGTCAATTCAAACAGCAACCGAATGTCTTCGCCGGGCAGATATTCTGGAGATAATATCACGGATGAAAGGTACATCCGTAGGCGAGGATGACTCTTTCATCAGACTGACACTGATGGTTCAAGGTGAGAAGACTGCTGACGGAAGTTACGAATACCCCAATCTCTTGGAGAACATAGACAAGACCATGAGCTTGTATTTTCACTTCATAGCATCAAACACTCCGGATATGAATCCGCGTGATTTCTCAGACGTGGAGCATATCTATCGTAAGGAGTTATCCGGATTTGGATTGGCACCTGAAGATGTGATGGTCACGGATATACCCGGCGAATCTCCTGCTTTTGAGAAGCATTGGAAAATCAAAGTCAATAACGCAGAGGGTGAGCCTATTGTCATAGGTTATATAAGTCCATTGTCAGGTTACATATTCCGCCGCATGGCGGGAATAATCATAACGTCGGCGGTTATCCTGCTTCTGATGTCATTCCTGATATGGTATCTTCTTCATTGGGTAGGCAAATTTAGGTCTATCGAGCAGATGAAGGATGATTTCACCCATAACATGACACATGAGCTGAAAACACCGGTCGCAGTGGCTTATTCAGCCGCGGACTCCATGCTGAGATATTATGACCAGAGCGATGAGCAAAGAAACAAGAGGTTGCTTACCATCATCATGCAACGGCTCAATTTTCTCAGTGGCATGATTGAGAATATTCTCTCGATGAGCATGGAGCGGTTTAAGAGCATGCAACTTAATATTGAAAAAGTCCGGTTAAGACCACTTGTTGAAGAAGTCGTCGGTATGATTGAAATGAAAGCGGGCAAACCTGCAAAAATCGAGATTTATATTCCGGAAAATGTGGAAATATCAACCGATTCCCTGCACTTTGGCAACGTCATATCGAATCTTCTTGACAACGCGGTGAAATATTCGGGTGATGCTGTTGAGATAAAGATTTACGGAGACAATAACGAAATATCTATTTCGGATAATGGAATAGGAATACCCAAAGGGAGTTTACCATATATCTTCGATAAGTTTTATAGAGTCACGGATGGCGACCGTTATGAAGTTGGCGGCTATGGATTGGGATTGTATTATGTGAAGCAGATATCGGAAATGCAAGGATGGAGCATTTCTGTGATAAGCGAGGAGAATAAGGGTACAACTTTCACTATTAAATTTAACAGAGATGAGAAAAGATAAAGTTCTGTTGGTGGAGGATGATTCCACACTGTCATATATCATAGAAGACGCATTGCAACGTGAAGGTTTTGAAGTATCAACCGCACAAAATGGAGAGGTTGGGTTAAGACTATTTGAGGAGATATATCCCGACATTGTGGTTGCCGATGTTATGATGCCTAAAATGGACGGTTTTGAAATGGTGAAATTTATCCGTATGAAGTCGCCTCATACCCCTGTGCTTTTTCTCACAGCCCGCACCGCATTGGATGATGTGGTCCATGGTTTTGAAATCGGAGGCAATGACTATATCCGCAAGCCTTTCCAGATAGC
Source organism: Lepagella muris (assembly GCF_004793975.1). Lineage (NCBI taxonomy): Bacteria > Pseudomonadati > Bacteroidota > Bacteroidia > Bacteroidales > Muribaculaceae > Lepagella > Lepagella muris. The sequence goes on along the minus strand of NZ_SRYB01000009.1, from coordinate 2,065 downwards.
GGAACTCGTGGTGCGTATAAAGGCTCTGCTTAGGCGAATGAGCGCAACTGTTGAAAATTCCGTTTTGACAGTCGCAGATTGCAGACTTGATTTTGCAGCTCAAAAACTTGTCGTTGATGGCAATTCCAGAGAACTATCTCATATAGAGGCTGTAATCTTTGATGAGTTATTTCATCATCCGAATGAAGTTGTCGAAGCCCGTACACTCATGTACCGAATCTGGCAAAATGACGACTACAACAACTTGAACCGTCTGCATGGTTTCATCTACAAGCTCCGCAAGTATCTCTCATCTTCTACGCTTGACATTCTGAATATCCGAGGGATCGGATACAAGCTTTCCAATAAAGATTGAATAGTATCCCATTCACGGCGTAAAGTTGAAAACCGGCTATTATATAGAAATCCTTTGTTGATTCGAGACAGTCCGGAGACGAGTCCGAGGAAGAATGTTCGGTTGTCAAACCTCTTTCCTTACCAAATTTTTAGACTACACAGTTAGTGTAATCTGTAGATATTTACAAACTGTAATCGACATATCTCTCGATCTTTTTTAGACATCGCAGCAATTAAGCTTCCATTTTTATGAGATGGAGGTTAAGTTGTTGAAATCTCATGATATTTTTGTAACTTTGCTTTCTATAAGTAACTTCACTGAAGTTTAAGGTTTAAGGTTTAGGGTTCACGGAAATCTACGAAATAAACCATAAACATTAAACTTTAAACTTAAAATAACTTCATAACCGGATTTGAATTTTAAATAAAAACGAAGAGATATGAAGAAGAGTAATAAGCAGACTCTTATATGGGTCGGTGCGCTGGTGCTGGGTGTGGTGCTGGGATTGCTTAATGTGGAAATGATCAACAGTACCATGACTGTTTTGGCACAGATTTTCGCGCGTTTGTTCCAGCTCATTGCCATACCTACGATTGCAGTGGCGGTGGTGGCAACGATGATGAATCTCGGTGCAGAGAAGGGCACCGTGAAAATATTCCGATGTGCCATGACATATACGTTGCTTACCACCATCATTGCCGCCGCAGTGGGAGTGAGCATATATTATATCGTGAGTCCGTCTAATCTCTCTGCCGACTTCATGGCTAACGGTGATGCCGCAGTGTCTGCCGACTTTTCGGGTGAGTCATACTCGGATCATCTGCTTAACGTTATACCCAATAATCTACTCACCCCGTTGCTTGATGGCAACGTGCTTGGTGTGTTGCTTATGGCATTCGCCATAGGCATCGGAATCTCGAAGTTGCCGGAAAGCAATTCTAAAACCACTCTAAAGAGCTTCATAGAGGGTGTTCAGAATCTTCTTTTCCTACTGATAAAATGGCTTATAGCGATATTGCCGATCGGCATTGTGGCGTTTGCAGCACAATTGACAGCGCAGGTGAGTGGCGGTCTTGTGGCGGATTCATTAGGTAAATACATATTGGTTGTGCTTGCCGCCAACTGCTCACAGATGTTCATAGTGCTCCCGCTCTTCCTTCTTTCCCACGGCATTAATCCGGTCAAGGCTGTCAAGGCTATGGGTCCGGCATTGCTTACAGCATTCTTCACGAAGAGTTCGGCAGCTACATTGCCGCTCACTATCTCCTCGGCAGAGGAGCGTATGGGAGTGAAGCCGAAGGTGGCACGTTTTGTATTGCCACTCTGCACCACCCTCAATATGAACGGATGCGCGGCGTTCATAGCCATAACATCAATCTTTGTGATGCAGAACGCAGGGATGGCACTCTCATTCTGGGAGGTGCTTCTTTGGGTGGGTATTGCTTCGATAGCGGCAGTGGGAAATGCCGGCGTGCCGATGGGTTGCTACTTCCTGACGCTCTCGCTCATGTCGGGAGTTGAAGGAGGAGTCGCCATATTGGGAGTTATCCTGCCCATCTATACCATAATAGATATGGTTGAGACTTGCGAGAATGTATGGTCCGACTCCACCGTGGCTATCGTGACCGACCGCCTCACTAAATAAGGTCTTGACTCATATTGAATAATATTTGATTTAAGTTTCACAAGTTTTCCAACTTGCTTCACTTAAATGGTTTAAGGTTTAAT
>NZ_SRYB01000097.1:0-345 GCF_004793975.1 Lepagella muris | reverse complement strand
AATCAATCGCGATGGACAACATTGACTTCAAATATGACCCTCACGCACTGAAGAATACACTGGAGGGTATATCGTTTGATATTCCGGAGGGGAAGGTGACAGCTATTGTCGGTGCATCCGGAAGCGGAAAAACCACGTTGATAAAACTCATGCTGGGTTACTATCCTGTCATGTCTGGAAGCATCTCGATAGCGGGACGCAATATAAACGAGTACAACCTCAAATGGTGGCGCCGTCACTGCGGAGTGGTGATGCAGGACGGGGTGATATTCTCCGAGTCAATTGCGAGGAACATTGCCGTGGATGACAATGAGATTGATCCGGAACGTCTGCGAGAGGCGGCAC
>NZ_SRYB01000096.1:0-369 GCF_004793975.1 Lepagella muris | reverse complement strand
CGAATGAGGGTGTGTGCTCGTGGTTTGACTTCACGAAGATGATCGCGGAGTATGCCGGCAACAGGGGATGTGACGTGCAGCCGTGCCATTCGGATGAGTTTCCGTCGAAGGTGGTGAGACCGTCGTATTCGGTGTTGGACAAGACGAAGTTCAAGGAGACGTTCGGGATGGGAGTGCCGTATTGGACGGATTCGCTGAGGAGATGCATCGGTAATCTTTGACTCATGGACCCCTCGCCCTGGGCGAGGGGATGGGGCTCCAGCCGGCACAAATTTTTCTTTCTTCAATTCATTCTTTTTTTAATTTGGATAATCTTTTATGAGGAATATATTGATCACCGGGGGGGCGGGGTTTATCGGCTCCCATGTT
>NZ_SRYB01000095.1:0-371 GCF_004793975.1 Lepagella muris | reverse complement strand
GTCCCCGGATGAGTGTACCTGAAGAAAAAGCATCGGCTAACTCCGTGCCAGCAGCCGCGGTAATACGGAGGATGCGAGCGTTATCCGGATTTATTGGGTTTAAAGGGTGCGCAGGCGGTCTGTTAAGTCAGCGGTCAAAGCCCGGGGCTCAACCCCGGCCCGCCGTTGAAACTGGCAGTCTCGAGTTGGAGAGAAGTATGCGGAATGCGCGGTGTAGCGGTGAAATGCATAGATATCGCGCAGAACTCCGATTGCGAAGGCAGCATGCCGGCTCCACACTGACGCTGAGGCACGAAAGCGTGGGTATCGAACAGGATTAGATACCCTGGTAGTCCACGCAGTAAACGATGAATGCTGGCTGTCCGGGGGGA
>NZ_SRYB01000094.1:0-374 GCF_004793975.1 Lepagella muris | reverse complement strand
GGATTCCGGTCGGTTGAAGGTGACACAAAACAGATAGACAAGGAGACGAAAGTCCTCCCCTCTGTCAGCTGTCCTGAGGCAAACCCATACGGTGAGACACCGTCTCACTGGATATCAACAGAGTTGATATCTGCATAGTCCTTTAGCTCAGTTGGTTAGAGCGCCACACTGATAATGTGGAGGTCGGCAGTTCAACTCTGCCAAGGACTACAGTAGGTATCCCGTCAGGGAGACCGGCTGAAGCGGGCGACCGCTTCCCCCTTAGGGGGGGACTTCGAAAAGAGCACATTGACATGATGGAAGCGAGACTCAGATTCGTCTGAGTCAGCGAGAAGACAAAGTAGAAACTCAAACAGAACACAACGAGCGCCATC
>NZ_SRYB01000093.1:0-405 GCF_004793975.1 Lepagella muris | reverse complement strand
GCAACGCAGTGACCGCGATAGCCAAGAGCGGCACCGCAATCACCGTGACCAAGGGCGCGACATTCCTCACGAGCCACCAGTCGCTCGCTGATTACCTCAAGAAGACTGATGCGGCAACCCTATATCAGCCGAAGGGGACTTACCTGACCAAGCATCAGGACATATCCCATCTGTTATCCAAGACGGATGCGGACGCGAAGTTCGCGCTTAGGACGATAACGATTTCCGCCGGAACCGGACTGACAGGTGGCGGCAACCTGACCGCCAACCGCACCCTGTCGTTGGCGACAAGCGGCGTGACCGCCGGCACCTACACGAAGGTGACGGTTGACACCTACGGACGTGTGACATCCGGCGCCACGCTTTCCGCCACCGACATCCCGTCCCTCCCGATTTCCAAGATCA
>NZ_SRYB01000092.1:0-405 GCF_004793975.1 Lepagella muris | reverse complement strand
CGCAGAGCGGCAACCATGCTGACCTTTATGAGATTGAAAAGAGGATAGACGAACTTATGCAGCAGCTCAGGGAAGCGAGCATCCGTACTGACGGTCTTTTCTGCAATCTTGATGCCGGCTTTGACGGGAAGAGTCTCCGTACTGCACTTGACAGTCACAATGTCATTTCCAACGTATGCCCTAACCGAAGAAATGGAGGAGAGACTGAAGACGAATATCTGTTCGATGAGCAGATGTACAGTGAACGCTGGATTGTGGAAAGAACAAACGCCTGGATGGATGGCTTCAAGTCCATCCTCACACGATTCGACACAACCGTTTCCAGTTGGAAAGGTTGGAATTATCTGGCCTTCATCGTTATTTTCCTTAAAAAAATTCACAAATCAAAATAGTTTAGACAACTTC
>NZ_SRYB01000091.1:0-406 GCF_004793975.1 Lepagella muris | reverse complement strand
TCGTCTATAACCGGCTCATATTCCTTGTGTTCACGATATGCAGTGTGGGTTACGGGGGCTGGATCGCCATGTTCCTCAGCCGTAGGAAGGTGCTGGATTATGAACTGTTTGAACAACAGGCTAAGAACCAGAACCGGACATACCAGTTTATCACATCCATGCAGGAGATAAAGCTGCAGGACTGTGAGCGCAGACGGAGGTGGGAGTGGGAGGACACGCAGGCAGACCTGTTTGCGGTGCAGATGAAGTCGCTGAAACTCCAGCAGACGCAGGAGGCGGGTAGCATCTTCATAAATGAGGTGAAGAACATATTGATAACGGTGCTTGCCGCCACAGCAGTGATCAACGGGGAGATGACGCTCGGGGAGATGCTCGCCGTGCAGTATATAATCGGGCAGCTGAACTC
>NZ_SRYB01000090.1:0-421 GCF_004793975.1 Lepagella muris | reverse complement strand
CGGCGACAACGCCAGAGCAAAGCGAGGGCAAGCCTTCGCTCGACTCTCGCGTTGTCGCCTCTCTTTGGAATATCTGTCTGCAAACGATGACTGTGGCCGCTTCAAGGCTGGCACTTTGAAACGGCAACGGTCAAAGGTGGCCGGTTCTTTCCCTTGAAGATTTTGAGCCTCGGCAGGGACAGGCGTTTTGGCGTGCGAAGTTACTGCGTCCGGGAGGACCGTCAAGTGACGCTACGCTTGTGGTCGGCGTCCGCACTCGTGAGCCTCCACAAATTCTTCTCGTGCCTCAAACAATTTGGGTATCCCTCGCTTGCCGCTGACTACACACTTGCCTTATCCTCCCTTTATGGCCGCAGTCGTGGAACAGCACGAAAAACGGCCAGCCCTGCCGGAGAAGCTCAAAGAGCTTCAAACAAAAGGG
>NZ_SRYB01000008.1:0-146991 GCF_004793975.1 Lepagella muris | reverse complement strand
GCCCTGCCGGAGAAGCTCAAAGAGCTTCAAACAAAAGGGAGAAAATTAACTCAAACGCTCAAACATCAAATGACTATGCGAGTAAAAAGAATGAAAGTAGCAGAGGGCAAACGGCTCAATATCGGGCAGTTCCCAAATTTCCACCGCTCCGGCTCCATTAGGGGCATGAAAAAACTCTACTATGGCGAGAACTGCCTTTTGGTACGCTGTGGCAACTACATCTACAACGTGACCTCCGAACCCTCAATCTACAATCAGGCAACAATCTAAATCATAAGAACATGGAAAATTATAACGGAATAGCAATATCCAACAACGACAAGGAATTTGTCGTGGCGTTTGACAACTTTGTCAACGGCAAAATGCAATCCGCAACCAACACAGGAAAGGCACTCGCCACAATACACCGCTATTTGCAGTCGCAGGCTTTCAAGGTGTGCGTGGCTTATATCCGTCAGCTCGCTGTCAACTACCGCACCGGCTATTATGACGAGCGGAACGAAACGACAGCCCGGAGAGCGGCGATGATGTACGACACACTGATGAACGGCGATGAAATCTATGACCCCGAATATAAGGAACTAAAGGATAAAAGCGTATGAACGACACCGATTTTCCCGAATACGGACGCCAGTGCGAGTTGCTGACACCGTGGCGAGGCTACCACCGTGGCACAATCGTAGGACTGAACGGCTACCGCTTCATCATCGAGGTAAGCAGTGGCGCGAGGATTGAACTTTACGAAGATGAAATTGAATTTGACTGACTATGAACAGACTGTTGACACCGAAATTTGAGGAAGCCATAAAGGACTATCCTCTGTACTCGCAGGACGGCAAGGAGAGAAATGCCGTGTGCGTGGCGATATTCACTATCGGAAATATCTGTTGGTTTGTGCTTGAAGGAGGCAAAGAGGGAGACGATACAATCCTTTACTGCATAGTGGTCGGACTCGGCGAAGATGAATACGGCTATGTGTCGCTCAAAGAACTTGCCGATGTCGAACTTGACTATCGCAAACAAGGCTTCGGCATTATCCGAGTGATACAAATGCCGTATTTCACCCCATGCCCCATAGGGCAAATAAGCGATGAGAGGCTTCAAGACTTCTTGAACCGCCTTTATGATTGACCGAACACGTCAGCCGTGGTGTTGTGCCACGGCTGACATTACCGAAAAATTCGGTCTGCCACCTCCATGCCGGACGTGGCAGACATAAACGTGTACTGACATGATTTTACAAACCATAATCCAAGTTGCCGCACAATGCGGCTGGAGTGTGACCGCCAATGTGAGAGACGGAAACATCACCTCTTTCGATTTCCGGCGGAATACCGAGAGCGGAGTGCCGTTCTGCTTCTCAGCCGACATGACCGGTAGCAAACCGACTTCGCTGGTGGACGACATACTGTCGTTCATCGACGCTTTCCAACCCGACATCTTCGCGCGGCAGTGGTGCCGGATTTCGGGTGCCGGAGAGAGCCGATATGCCCAAACACTCTCCGACATGGACGGCATACGCACCCGGGCATGGCTACTCGCCATCGACCTCTCCGAAGCCTTCGCCGCTCCGCGCCCCTCGCCGTGGTATCTCTGGAACTGACAGTGCCGTTTTATCGGTTCTTCCGTTTTCTTCCCCGCTTGACCTGCGGGTGGTCGAGCAGGAAAATTATGTCGCTTCCGAGTATCAGCCTGTGCCAGCCGTTTTCCGAGCGGCGGTATGGGAGTACCGGGGGCGATTGCCTCATGTATTCGTAAATCGTTGTATGGCTTATGCCGAGCAATTTTCTTGCCGCCATCACCGAATATAGCAAATCGGGGACTATCCTGTGAAAATCAGGGCGCATGGCTTTTCTCCCCACTTTCCATCACCGCCTGCCGGCGGTATGCGTTTATGAAAACTTCGGCGGCTTCCACTGCCATCTCTGCGGAGAGGCTGATATGCGCTGGCCACCTTGTAAGACGGTTCTCCGGAGTCACGACATCCGACAACCGAATGTCGTGATAATACAGCGCGACCGCAAGGTCATATTTCCGCTGTTCCCAATCTATGGGTGTAGGTTGTACGTTGTCTTTCATTTTTCCATGTTCTTTTGAGTGTTTATCCTGAATGTCTTTCCTCGCAAGGCGACGAAATTGAACATCTCCTTGAAGCGGTCATATATCCTCTCGCCATAGGCCTCCTGTATCTGGTCGATTGTGAAGTTGGTGGTGGCATGGGTGAACTGGTGGTAGCGGTTGTCGTAGCGTGACTGGAAGATGTACTGCATAACATTCTCGAAGTTGCCGTACCTTCCTGTCGGCAATGTCTCGCTGCCAAGTTCGTCAAACGCCTGTCTTGGACTGTCGATATACTGCCTGATGCCCCGGTAGCCTCCGTATATTGACTCATCGGCGTAAGCGGCGCATACATCAATCACGTTGTCTATCCGGAAATAATACCGGTTGCCCTCGATGTGCGGCCTCACAAGGGAGCAGAACTCCCTGATGATTTTCAGCATGGTGGATTTGCCCGTACCTATGTCGCCCCAAATAAGAAGCCCCTTGTCCGGATCAAGGTTGCCGTCATAGTCCATCACCGCCCAGTGAACGATGTCGTTGTATGCCGGTTTCATTTCTTCCCTCACTGTGAAGCCCGGGCAGACAGCAACGGCACACTGCATGAAAAGTGTCTTGTATTCGCTAATCCTCGATAAGTCCACAGTTCGGTTTGATCGGCGTTCTGCGGCCTCTCTGATTTCCCTGACGGCTTCCGCCGGGTTTATTTTCTTTGGGTATGCCATTGTTCCGTTCTCGTTCTAATCGGGCGCGGGCCCAGTTGAAAAAATGATCCTTGCACTCCTGCACGGTCTGATGATTCTTTTTCTTGATCCTGCACTCCTGAAAAAAGTCAGGAAGCATATTTTCAAGTATCTTCCTTTCGCAGTGCAAGGCTCCGGCTATTTCGTCGAGCGAAGCCGTATCCTTTGAAAAAATTTCAAAAACTTCTCCTTCACGCGCGGGGGAGAGAGAATTTTTATTTATATTATTATCTATATAATATATGTCCCCAAAGGTGTCCCCAACAGTGTCGGAAGAAGTGTCCCCATTTGTGGGGGATTGAGCTTCTGAAGAAGCCCCGATAGCCGTTGTATCCGATGGAGCCATGATTGAAAAGCCGGGTATCTGATCCATGACAAGCACCGTGTATAATGTCGCGTTGCCTATTTCAAGTCGCCGTATCCACTTCTGCGCCTCAAAAATCCTCATGTATCTTCCTACTGTATCTTTGTCCGCTCCGATTGAGGCGGCCAGTTTTCGTGTCGAGGCCACGAACTGACCGGGCAGGATGTCTATTGTCGTGCCTTTTATGGGATATGTGCCTTTGGCTCTATGCACGCGGAAAAGTATCTCCAGCCAGAGATGTACCATCCGGCTCTCGGAGTAGAGCCATTCCACGTCGCGGAGATAGTGCATTACGGGTATCCATGAACGGTTCATTTCGGCTGTTTATATTCTTGGGGTACATATATATTGGAGTTGTGCGTATGCCTCAGGCTTTTCCGCTTGGAGTGTCAACATCGCGGTCTGTCACATATAGTTCCTTCGGGAACACCACACATCCGGCAATCCTCTCTATCTCTTTCTTGCAGAAGGAGGGTATGCAGCAGCATCCGGCTTTCCAGTTATAGAATGTCTTGCGTTTGATGCCTTCTCCGCAGGCTCTTACTACCGCTGTCACGAAAAAACGGTGGTCAGTATGGGGTAGCGTGGCGAGATAGTCGTTAAGACACTTGGAGTCAATCTCTTTGATCTGTTGTGTAGTCATAATTTCGTCCTTTAAGATTAAATGAATCAGGTCTGCCGTTTTTTTCAAGTGTTGCGTATCCGGCACGCTCCCTCACATCGTAAAGAGAGAGGAAAAAACGCCGCCCGTTACGCTCCGCTTTCAGGGAGCCGTCATGTATCGCGTCGCGTACACGCTGGTCTGAACAGTGCATGATCTCCGCCGCCTCACGCACGGTTATCTTTCTGTCGGGAGGCACCGGTGCGGTGATGTTCCGCTTTATCTCTTCAAGGGTGTTCTCAATCCTTGTGAGCCTCATTGTTATGCGTCTGTCTTCACTCATAGTCGTATCCGTTTTATAAGCTGTTTGACATTTTTTCTTTTAGCAACCATTAGCTATGTTTAGAAAAATGATTATCTTTGCAATTAGAAATAATTAATCTAAATTAGGTAGTTGCATTAACACTAACAAACTAATTGTACTAAATGATTGTTTGAAGTGTTATTATTGGAAATACCTAATCAAATTTATTATAAAATATAAACATGAGTTTATGGACAACATAAGAAATAGGGTGAGACAGGCGATGGAATGGCTGAAAGACAACAGGCTGTTCAACTCCAACCGTGTCATTGCGGAAAAGATGGGCTACAATCCCAGTGTCGTGTCACAGGTGATAACCGGCAAATCCAAAGTGACGGAACGCTTTGTCAAAAGCCTGTGCAGCATATACCAGCCCCTGAGTTTCGATTGGATATGGAACGGGAATGGGAACATGATACAGGAGACAGTTCCACGACAGCCGGAAGCGGATCCGGAGCCGCCGCAGATGGACCGCTTCTCATATATCCTCGCTGACATGGCTGAGATCATAAAGAACATGACGGCCTTCATGGGGCCGATGAATAACCGGCTTGAACGTCTGGAAAAGAGGATTGATGAACAGGCGAAGGAGATAGAACGGCTACGCTCTGAACTGTCTGCAAAAGAGAAAGCCGCCACCTCCCGGAAGAAGTGACGGCTGCACCCATGTTAAGGTAGAGATTATTTAAGTTTACCGAAGCCCTGTATGACGCTCGTCTGAAGCACATGGGCGTATTTCTCGGTCATTGCCACGTTGGAGTGGGCGAGCATCTTGCTCACAGTCTCGATACCCACGCCTTTTGTCAACGCCCACGTTGCAAACGTGTGGCGGCCTACGTGCATTGTCAGGTTGATGTGCAGACTGGCAAGGTTGGCGATTATCTTCAACTGGTCGTTGCATTTCTGGTTGCTCATCAGATTGAGGTTGTAGTTGTACTTTTTCAATATGGCTATCGCCTTAGGCAACAGCACAATCGTATAGGGCATACCGGTTTTCATACGCTTGTCTCGTATGCAGTAGTCCTCGCCCTGCCTGAACACGTCCGACTTCTTGATCTTCACAAGGTCGGAGTACGCCAGCCCTGTGTAGCATGAGAAGATAAACATATCGCGCACTTTCTCGGTCATGCCGTAGAGTTCAAGGGCTTCCACGCGATCACGTTCCTCTTCGGTAAGGAATTTTATGCCCTCCGATTTTCCACGCGAAATCCTCATGCCGTCGTATGGGTTGGACTCCAGCTTCTCAAACTGTATCGCCTCCACGATATAGGGTTTGAGGCGTTTGTGATAGCCGTGAACCGATGCCTGGGCTGTCACACGCTTGCGTATGAAATCGTCCCATAATCTGATGTTCTTTGGGGTGAGGTCGCTGAAGAAGCGTATCAGCCCGAAGTCGCGCAGGCATTTGAGCATCACCTTGTGCTGCTTGCGTGTTGACTCCGTGACCGGGCGCATGTCGATACGTTCCTCCAGCCAGTCGAGAAAACTTGCCGACGAACCCTGCAACTTCGTTTTCTTGACCTTTTTGAGAAGCGACAGGTCGTATTCGCCCTTTGTCGAGGCTATGGACGACATCTTCTCATGCAGACCGTCATAGACACGGCGTATCTGCTCGTTCAGATGGTCGGCCTGAGGGTGGTTGACCACCTCCTTGCCGTTCCACTGCTGCTTGAGTACAGCCACGCCGGTGGAGAGACGGACGCGCTCACGGTTGTACGACACCTCAATCTCCACGGTGCCGGGGTTGACGGCCGATGCCTTCTTGCGGCGGTCGAAAACAATCTTGATCTGTGGTATTCCTGCCATAAGTAAAAGATTTTAAGAATGATACATTCAAATTTCTCGTGATGTGGTACACGAAAAAGCGTGTACCACAAATTCCGGGAAATGTACCACACGTGTACCACATACCATTTCAACGCATCCAACAACGAGGCTGTTGCACGCCCCGAATCTTTTGGAAACATTTAGCACAAAATAGCAAATATCAGAGAGTTGGCACTCTAAACAGGCTCCGGTCGCTATGGCAAGACCGGGGCAGGAGACAACGGCTGATATTTGTTGGAAAAGCTGGTACATTTGTGGTACTTTTTTGTGGTACATTCACGAAATCTGTACCAAAGATAATGTGCTAATTCCGAACTAACAAATGCTAACTTTGGCTATCGGCAGGAAATACGGTTTGTGCTAAATCTTTCTAAATCAAGATTTTATAAAATTGCTAACACTTGCACATCAGTCACTTACGGACACGAAAAAAGGGCCACTGAAAAGTGACCCTTTAGTGATCCGCCTGGGGCTCGAACCCAGGACCCCAACATTAAAAGTGTTGTGCTCTACCAGCTGAGCTAGCGAATCAACATTGCTTCCGACGGCGACGTGCGCTCTGTCATGAAGTCTTGCGCTTCAGGATGGGCTTGAACCAACGACCCCCTGATTAACAGTCAGGTGCTCTAACCAACTGAGCTACTGAAGCAGGTTTTTATTTGAGGTTCGAGATTGCTGATTCTCTTATCAGCTTGTTGCGCTTCAGGATGGGCTTGAACCAACGACCCCCTGATTAACAGTCAGGTGCTCTAACCAACTGAGCTACTGAAGCAGGTTTTTATTTGAGGTTCGAGATTGCTGATTCTCTTATCAGCTTGTTGCGCTTCAGGATGGGCTTGAACCAACGACCCCCTGATTAACAGTCAGGTGCTCTAACCAACTGAGCTACTGAAGCAGGTTTTTATTTGAGGTTCGAGATTGCTGATTCTCTTATCAGCTTGTTGCGCTTCAGGATGGGCTTGAACCAACGACCCCCTGATTAACAGTCAGGTGCTCTAACCAACTGAGCTACTGAAGCAGGTCTTTTTGCTTTGAAAGCGTCCGTTTCACTTGTTTTAGTGTCGGTGTCTCTCTCAATTGCGGTGCAAAGTTAGGAACTTTTTTTGAACCGTGCAAATTTTATGTGCTTTTTTTTGAGTTTTTTTGCCGGTTATTTTGTGAATAGTGAGTTAAATTTCAATAAATCAACACTATAAATAGTTAAATTTTTTTAGCGTATATCAGCGTCTTTTTTATGGAGAATATGATGAAACCGGGGATGAAAAATTAATTTTCGTAACTAATTATTTTTTTATAATTTTGCAAATGAAGTTATATAAACTTCAAAACGTAGATTCGTGCAGGATGGATATGAGGGACTCGAATCTGACAATATTAATAAAAAAACAGATACTTTTACCATGACAGTAACAGACCGATTTCTCAGTTACGTGGCTTTTGACACACAAAGCGACGAACTAACCAATATGACACCCTCCACGCCCGGACAGATGATCTTTGCGGAATATCTGAAGGAGCAGCTTGAAGGGATGGGACTCGAGGATATCTCGCTTGATGCGAATGGATATCTGATGGCAACTTTGCCTGCCAACTGTGATACGGATGCCCCGGTGATAGGTTTTATAGCTCACCTCGACACGTCTCCCGACATGAGCGGCAAGCACGTCAAGCCGCGTATCGTGGAAGGTTATGACGGGCTTGACATTACTCTCAATGAAAAGGAGGGGATCGTGCTATCTCCGATGGAATTCCCGGAGCTGTTGAATTATGTGGGTCAGGATCTGATCGTGACTGACGGAACCACGCTGCTTGGTGCCGATGATAAGGCGGGTATTGCTGAGATTGTGACTGCTGTGGCTTATCTTCAGGCGCATCCTGAGATAAAACATGGTAAGATACGCATCGCGTTTAATCCGGATGAGGAGATAGGGCAGGGCGCACATAAATTTGATGTGGCGCGTTTTGGAGCGGATTTCGCGTATACGATGGATGGTGGTGCCGTGGGTGAGTTGGAATTTGAGAATTTCAATGCCGCCAGTGCCAAGGTCATTATCCGCGGACGCAATGTGCATCCCGGCAGTGCGAAGCATAAGATGATCAATTCCATGCGTGTCGCCACCCAGTTTATCGTAATGCTTCCACGTTGGGAGACTCCGGAGCACACCGAGGGGTATGAGGGATTCTATCATCTCGTGGGAATCGAGGGCTCCGTTGAGCAGACTGTGCTTACATATATAATACGCGATCATGACCGCGCACGTTTCGAAAGCCGCAAGAAGGAGATCGAGCATCTCGTGAGGAAGACTAATACGGAATATCCCGGCTGCGCGTCGGTAGAGATCAGAGACCAGTATTATAATATGCGTGAGAAGATTGAACCGGTCATGCACGTGGTCGAACTGGCGGAGAAGGCGATGCTGGAGGCGGGCGTGCAGCCGAAGGTGCAGCCCATACGTGGTGGCACAGATGGCGCGCAGTTATCATTCAAGGGTCTCCCATGCCCGAATATCTTTGCCGGAGGAGAAAACTTCCACGGACGTTATGAATACGTGGCCATCCAGTCGATGGAGAAAGCCACGGATGTGATAGTAAATATTTGCCGACTGGCTGTAGAGAAGTGAGCCGGGCATTGATGATCGTCATAACAGGGCCGACAGCCTCCGGGAAGTCGGCCCTTGCCGTTGAGGTGGCACGTCGCTTGGATGCCGACGTTATTTCTGCCGATAGCCGTCAGATTTACCGCGACATACCGATAGTGACGGCTGCCCCTACTGTGGAGGAGATGGGGGGAGTGAGGCATCATCTGGTGGGTATGCTTCCGCTTGATGCCTACTATAGCGCGAGTGAGTTTGAGCGGGATGCGCTTACCGTAGCGGAGTCGCTTTTCAGTGAGGGGCGTCCGGCAGTGGTGTGTGGCGGCTCGATGATGTATGTCGATGCCTTGTGCCACGGCATAGACGATCTCCCGACCGTGCCGGCAGAACTGCGGGCCTCGCTGATGGAGGAATGGCGGGAGAGGGGCGATGACTGGCTACGTCTGCGTCTTCTTGCGCTTGATCCGGTGCATTACGCAAAGGTGGATCTCTGCAATATGAAGCGGGTGTTTCATGCAGTGGAGATTTCCGTAACGGCAGGAGCACCATATTCCTCGCTGATTACGGGGGAGAGGAAAAAGCGTCCGTTTGATATAATAAAGGTATGTCTTGAAGGGGATAGGGAGCGGCTTTTCAGTCGCATCAACGCAAGGGTGGATAATATGATGGAATCCGGTTTGGAGGAGGAGGCGCGTAGAGTGTATCCTCTCCGTCATCTCAATTCTCTGAACACGGTGGGATTGAAGGAGATGTTCGCATGGTTCGACGGCACGTTCACGAAGGATGAGGCAGTGGCGCGTATGCAGAAAAACACTCGCGTCTATGCCAAGAAGCAGCTTACGTGGTATAAGCGCGATCCGGGCATGACGCGATTGGATTTCAGCGACGGCACTTCAGCGAATGCCGCCGGGATAATTGGTATGGTGGAAGATTGGAAGCTGCGTCAGAAATCGTAGCCCAAGGTGAAGGTCCACGCCTTGTTCTTACCACCTTCGTAGGGTGCTTTCCATACGTTGGTGGCGCCTGCCATGTAATGTATGGAGAATGAGTACTTGTTGTTGAGCATTATGCCGGTGCCCATCTTTACACCGAAATCGGTGAAATTGCTTTTTGCCGATTCCTTGTTGATGGAACCTCTTGAGTCTTGGCTTATCACCTCAATCTTGTCGGCATCCGTGGCATGAAGCTTGAACTGGGCATACGGACCTGCCTCCACGAGCCATTTCAGATTGTCGGCGATGCTGAATCTGAACGATGCCATGACGGGAATGACGAAATTATAGATTCTGTAGTCGCCGATCTGAATGAAATTGTCTTTCTCGTCGCGATTGTTGATATATTCCTCCACCAGGGAATAGTTGCCGCTTCTTGACTGGAAGAAGAACCCCGGCTGTAGAGAGAAAAACTCTCGCATGTTGATGTTGACCACCACCCCGGCATCGAAACCGGTGCCCCAGCTGTTGACGTTCCATTTGTCAAAGTAATTGTTGTTGAATGTGCGGTTGGAGGCGTTCATTCCTATTCTCACGCCGAAGTTGAAGAGATTTTCCGCCGGCTCGGTATTGATGAAATCAGATGCCGACATGGATAGCGCGAATGAAGTCATTGCGACAGACGTCAGTATACGGGATATGTGCATAGATACTATATTCAATTATGAATGTAAGACTTGCGGGTGAGAGGTGGAGCAGGTGATACCTGTTGTTCCCTCCCCGGTCTGCAAAATTAAGTAAAAATACCCGTATAAAATCGCAATTGAGTGATAAAATAATTGTCAAAGGAAAAATCAGCGATAAAAATAGATAAATTGTCAAGTTTTAATTTGCTGATGTATACGTTATTGGAAATAAAATAGATAAAAAACAGAGAAATTGATTATCTATTTGGCTAATTTGATTGTTATAAAATAAAGTCTGCTGTTTGGTGGGCTTGCAAAAGTAAATATTGGAATATGGAATTTGTGGAACTTAAAGAGGAGGACTATCCGTCGTTCCTGCAGCTATATAATGAATCATTCCCTCCCGAAGAGAGGCGTGATTATGAGGATGAGCGTCATCTTTCCGAATTCATAAAGATGAAACACGGAAAGTTTCACGCCTTTGCCGTCAAAGATGGCGACTTGTTCCTTGGGTTCCTATCTTATTGGGAATTTGAGGGCTATACATACGTGGAGCACTTTGCTGTGATTCCCGAAAGGAGGGGCAACAATATAGGGCGTAAGATGCTTGGTCATCTTTTCAAGACGGTAAGTGAGGACGTGCTTCTTGAGGTGGAACCGCCTGTAACTCCTGATGCCGAGCGACGCATAAAATTCTATGAGAACAATGGCTTCCGTGTGCGTCAGGAGTTTGACTATATGCAGCCCCCTTATAGTGGCGATAAGCAGCCTGTGAAGATGCTGCTGATGACTCATGGGAATGTCTCTCTCCATAATAAGGATTCCATACGTGATATGCTGAAGGAGGTATATAATGTAGGGCATGGAATCTGACGTAGGTCGGACTGACGTGGCAATTTTCTTGGCAATTATCGTGACAATATAAAGAAATTTCCGGCTTACATAACTCGAGACCCGGGTCGCAGGCTTAATGCCTCGGTCCGGGTCGTCCTTTTTTTTGTCGGGATATATCGTAAAAATATATGCCGTGCTTGCTCATCTGTTGATGCTTCTATTGGAAAAAATACAATACGTAATGGAGAGTAATCCGATAAATTTGTTTAATTTTGCAGATTATTGCTGTACTGACCATTATATAATGGCTCCGTGGTATGGCTTTTAATTAATACAACGTTAATATTCGACATACATCATTAATCGATATGGAAAAAGATAAGAAAGTGGTGCTCAGTGGAATCCGTTCTACCGGAAATCTTCATCTGGGCAACTATTATGGAGCTTTGAGTAAATTCGTGAGAATGCAGGACGACTATGACTGCCGCTTCTTCATTGCCGACCTCCATGCCTTGACCACGAACCCTGACCCCAAGATGCTTCATGAGAGCGTAAAGGATATATTGGCGGAATATATTGCCGCCGGACTTGATCCGGAGAAGAATATCCTTTACGTGCAGAGCGACGTGCCGGAGATCTCAGAGATGTATCTTCTTCTCAACATGCACGTGGGTATCGGCGAACTGATGCGTACCGCCTCTTTCAAGGATAAGGCTCGTAAGGCTCTCGGCATCACTTCCGACAGCGATGAGAT
Organism: Lepagella muris; assembly: GCF_004793975.1. NCBI lineage: Bacteria > Pseudomonadati > Bacteroidota > Bacteroidia > Bacteroidales > Muribaculaceae > Lepagella > Lepagella muris. Next base: position 135,234 of record NZ_SRYB01000008.1, on the reverse strand, counting down.
CGAGAAGGAGATAATCGGTAATCAGACCAACCAGCGTGTGAATGCCGGATTGCTGACGTATCCCACCCTTATGGCTGTCGATATCCTCATTCATCATGCCGATTACGTGCCGGTAGGTAAGGATCAGGAGCAGCATCTTGAGTTGACCCGTCGTTTCGCACGTCGTTTCAACTCCTTCTATAAGGTGGACTATTTCGGCGAACCCGTCAATTTCAATTTCGGCGGCGAGGCTCTGAAGGTGCCCGGTCTTGACGGATCCGGAAAGATGGGTAAGAGCGAGGGTAACTGTATCTATCTTATAGATGATGAGAAGACTCTTCGCAAGAAGGTGATGCGTGCCGTCACTGATGAGGGTCCGAAGGAGCCGAACTCTGTAGTGAGCAAGCCGGTGGAGAACCTCTTCCTGCTTCTTGATCTTGTATCCGGCAAGGAGGTGGCTGACCATTACCGTCAGGCATACGCCGACTGTTCCATCCGCTACGGCGACATGAAGAAGCAGCTTGCTGAGGATATGCTGAAGGTGACGCTGCCTATCAGGGAGCGTATCCTCGACATCCGCAACAACGACGAGTATCTCTCGAAGGTGGTGAGAAACGGTGCAGAGCGTGCGAGGGCGTATGCTGCCGACACTCTGCGCGACGTGCGTGAGATAATGGGCATCCGCAAAATATGATGTGGCGCGGGTCTGACTCCCGGGTCTGACCCACCTCAGTAAATTCTATCAACAGTGGTATTAAACTGGATCTGGATATCGTTCTTTGCCATAGCATTTCTTGTGGCTATGGCAAAGACAATCTTTTACGGCGACCTGGCAGTGTGGAGCGACATCATGAACAGTTCCTTCTCCCAGGCCGCTTTTGCATTTGAAATCTCTCTCGGGCTGACCGGAGTGCTGACCTTGTGGCTCGGTATAATGAAGATCGGGGAGCGTGCCGGAGTGATTGAGTTTTTCGGCAGGCTGATAAGTCCGTTCTTCTCCCGGCTCTTTCCCGGTATCCCAAAGGGGCATCCGGCTATGGGTGCCATCTTCATGAATATCTCCGCCAACATGCTCGGTCTTGACAATGCCGCCACTCCAATGGGGCTGCGTGCCATGCAGGAGATGCAATCGCTCAACAAGCGGAAGGATACTGCCACGGATGCGATGATCATGTTTCTTGTGCTCAATTCGTCGGGCTTGTGCCTGATCCCGATAAGCATAATGATGTATCGTGCGCAAGGTGGGGCGTCCAATCCTACTGATATCTTCATTCCGATCCTCATCGCCACGTCGGTTGCCACAATAGTGGGTCTTACCGCACTATGCATAAAGCAGCGCATACGTATGGATCGCGTGATATGCGGCTGGCTTGCCGGAATAGGGGGCGTGGTGGCTCTGACGGTCTATTTCTTCTCATCGTTACCTGCCGACAGGATGGAGGCATACTCCACGTTTGCCGCCAACGTTATACTTTTCAGCGTCATAATAGCATTCATAATAGCCGGAGTGCGGAAGCATATCAACGTGTATGACACGTTTATCGAGGGGGCGAAGGAGGGGTTTAAGACAGCCGTCATGATAATTCCTTATCTTGTGGCTATTCTTGTTGCAATCGGGATGTTCCGTGCGTCCGGTGCGTTGGATATGTTCACGTCGTGGATCGAATCGTTTGTCACGATGCTTGGCTTCGATGCCCGTTGGGTAGGGGCGTTGCCGACTATGCTCATGAAGCCGCTGAGCGGTAGCGGGTCGTGCGCGATGATGCTCGACGTGATGAAGGAGAATGGGGCGGATGCCTTCGTGAGCCGTGTTGCGGCTGCTGTCAGGGGATCTACCGACACCACTTTCTATATCCTTGCCGTATATTTCGGAAGTGTAGGGGTCATGAAAACGCGTTATGCTGCCGGCTATGCATTGCTTGCTGATCTGACGGGTGCCGTGGCGGCGGTGATTGTGGCTTATTTCTTCTTCGGATGATGGCGGTATGCAGCCCTTGAACTTGGAAAACAACGGAATAGAAGGAAAAGTTGCATCAATTTAAAAAAAATTATTAAAAAAAATTATAAAAATTCTTGCATGTAAGAAATAAAACAATTAACTTAGCGGTGTGAAAATAAAAATACACAGCAAAGATTATACGAACGGGATTCTCCCGTCAAAAGATATCAACAACCTTACATCATGAATTATTTCGGTGCCGGCATCTGCGAAAGAATCCGGCACCGCTTGATTTTTATACCCCGTCTTAAGAATTATCATACCATTTTCAAGGATATTTGTTATTTTTGTAAAGAGGTTCAGACAACTTCAAAAGCTTGATTTGATATGGCAGATAGAATGACACCGGAACAGAGACACCGATGTATGTCGGCGATCCGTGGCAAGGATACCAAACCGGAGATGATGGTGAGGCGTTACCTCTTTGCCAAGGGTCTGCGTTACCGTGTCAACAACCGTAAGTTGCCCGGTACTCCCGACATAGTGCTAAAGAAATATAAGACAGTGGTTTTCATCGATGGTTGTTTCTGGCATGGACATGAGGGATGTCGCTACTACAAGTTGCCTAAGACAAACGAATATTTCTGGCGTCATAAGATAGCGATGAACATGGCAAGGGATTTTGCCAACAACGTAGACCTTGAACTTGCCGGTTGGCGGGTGCTACGAGTATGGGAATGTGACATCAAGACAAAAGCAAAACGCGAAGCCACCCTTGAAACCCTCTACCGCAACATAATCTCCCCACAAACGTCAGCCGTCCCCACCGCTACTCCTCCACAAGCCACCACCACCCATCCGCATACATCCTATCCCGACTCTCCCTCCGACCTCCCCATAGCGGCAGAACCCGATCCCGACTATACACAGGAGGAATCATAAGGTGAAACGCTATATAATTCAACAATGAATGTTTTTTAGAACTTATAAACAGAGAAATAAAATTCTTTGAATAAATCATTGTGAGAATATTAAAAGAATCCGAGAATTTATTAGTAATTTTGTGTATTAATGTGCGTAAATGTGCATTATTGTGCACTAAAAATAGGTTATCGTTTATGAGAGATTATGATTCTTCATCACCTTTGTCAATTCTTGCATATAGTAGGGATTTGTTGGGCAATTCATTAGCTCAGATTCTCCCTATTATAGATAATTCAATAGATATTGATGAATTAAATAAAGCGGGAAAAGGAGGATTGGCTCAGATGGTAGAAAAATATTATTTTGGATATGAGCCAAATAGTGATCCCCGTCCTGATTTTATAGAGGCTGGTGTTGAATTAAAAGTATCGGCACTTAAGAAAAATCATAAAAATGAACTTGCAATAAAAGAGCGTCTTGTTTGCGATATGATAGATTATTGCGCATTGGTTGAAGAGGATTTTGAAAATTCAAGGTTCTTTAAAAAATCAATGTTAATGCTGATAATGTTTTATTTGCATGTAAGTGGTTGCCCTAAAAAAGATTTACAATTTATATATAGTATCCTTTGGTTGATAAAAGATAAGGATTTTTTAATAATAAAAGAAGATTTTAGGATTATTCAAGATAAGGTTCGTAGGGGTTTGGCACATGAACTTTCTGAAGGTGATACTATGTATTTGGGTGCATGTAGAAAAGGACAAAAAGGAGATTCACTTAGACGCCAACCCAATAGTGAAATTCGTGCAAAAGCCAGAGCATTCTCATTGAAGGCTTCGTATATGAGGACAGTACTTGATTATGTAAAAAAATCAGGGAAGAATGTATCTTCAAATATTACTGAAGAAGAGATGCCGGGTATAGAGCTTGTTACTAAACAGGAGTTGATGAATAATTCATTTGAAGATATTCTGAGAAAGCGATTTGAACCATTTATAGGAAAGGATTATAAACAGATATCTTCTGAATTGGGAGTAAATATAAAATCAGAAGATAAAAGTAAATATGCTAATATTGTTAAGCAAATACTTTTGAAAGGTCTTAAAAATGAAAATGATGCTGATGAAATAAAAAAATCAGGTATTAAGATAAAGACTATCCGACTTCAGAAGAATGGATCTGTAAAGGAACACATGTCATTTGAACGAATTAATTATCAAGAAATATTTGAAACCGATAATTGGATTGATTCAAGATGGTATGAGATAATAACAACTCGTTATATGTTTATTGTATTCCGAGAGGTTGATGACGAAGAGTCAGACAATGAATCAAAATATATACTTGATAAAATGTTTTTCTGGACAATGCCTCCTTCAGACTACGGCATTGCGGAAGAATATTGGAATAATATACGGAAGAATGTTTTAGCTGATACCCTTTTAAATTCAAAAGATGGAAAGCATGCTAATACATTTTGGACTTTAAAAGACCATAAATTTTTCCATGTGCGTCCAAAAGCAAGGAATTCTGCAGATGTGACTTATAGTCCTGTTTCCAATATGGCAGTGCCAAAGAAGGCCTATTGGTTTGATAATCGTTATCTTCGTAAGGAATTGATGAATGCGTATGGCGATGATTGGAATAAACTCTTTAAAACGCAAGATTAAAATGAATACAAAAGAATATCAGACATATAGTAGTCAAAATAATCAAAACATTTGTGAACCGATTGCAGATTATTGCCGTGTTTCAAGAGAAAGCATGGGCAGTTTGTTTGAAGACATTGTTTCAGATGTAACTGAAAGTGATATACGTGTAGTTGAGTTGTTTGCTGGTGTTGGTGGCTTTAGAATTGGCTTGGAAAGAGCATCAGCTTGTTTCAAGACAGTTTGGAGTAATCAATGGGAACCTTCAACAAAAAGACAAGACGCATCAATTATTTATTCTGAAAGGTTTGGCTTGGAAGGTCATAGTAATCAGGATATTAATACAGTGCCAACATCATCCATACCTGAGTGTGATATGCTTGTTGGGGGTTTCCCTTGCCAAGACTATTCTGTTGCAACCACATTGAATCGGTCTGGTGGTATTGAGGGGAAAAAAGGTGTTTTATGGTGGCAGATATATCGTATAATTGAAGAATCTGAACATAGACCTACTTATCTGTTTTTTGAAAATGTTGATAGATTGTTGAAATCTCCTGCATCTCAGAGAGGACGAGATTTTGCAATTATTCTTGCTTCGTTGAATGATCTTGGTTATGATGTGGAGTGGAGAGTCATAAATGCTGCGGAATATGGTATGCCGCAAAGGCGTAGGCGTACATATATTGTTGGGTATAAGCGAGGAAATTATGCGATTAGAAAGTCTGGCAAAGAAGAGGATTGGATTTGTCAGAATGGAATATTTGCGAGAGCATTTTCATCCGAAGCTGTAACTGCAATGAAATCTTTTGAGATAAAAGGAACCCTTGACGAAGTATCTGCCAATTTTAATAAAAATGGGGAGAAATGTGAATTTGAAAACGCAGGCTTTATGTCAAACAGAAAAGTCAACACTATAAAGGTTTCACCTTTATATAATGGACCGTTTTTAACTTTGGGGGAAATATTGCTGTCTGAAGATGAAGTTCCCGAAGAGTTCTTTATCCCAGAAGAAGAGGTTGAAAAATGGGAATACCTAAAAGGTAGCAAAAGTTTTATGCGAACTAATGCGGCAGGTTTTCAATATAAATATTCTGAAGGAGGTATGGCTTTCCCTGATGCTTTAGATAAGGCTTCACGGACAATAATTACAGGCGAAGGTGGTAAGGCTCCGTCAAGATTTAAACATGTGGTAAAGACTCCATCAGGAAAATATCGAAGATTGACACCGATTGAATTGGAACGTTTAAATATGTTCCCAGACAATCATACAGAAGGAAGTAGTGATATGCGTAGAGCATTCTTGATGGGTAATGCATTAGTAACAGGAGTAGTTGAGAAGATTGGATTGTCTATTCTCTCTAATGCAGGAAAGTTTGATGACAATAATAATCTTATTGTAGATTAATATTTAAAATAATATGGTGATGAAAAAAGAATCAAAATTTTTATTAAACATGCCAGATGTTTTGTATGGGCTGCAAGTTAATGAAGATTTTACAGATGTTGAAATAAAAGAGATAAAATTACTTCCTTATCCTAAGTTAGAAGATTTAACACGATTTATTGATGAATCATCAAATTTGCCTACTGGTGCAGATTTGAGAAAATTAGGTATGAGTGAATTGGTGGATGAGTTTAAAATTAATCCTTTTGATAAGTTATTATTTGGAAATAATGCCCTTTGTATTGAAGGTACTAGAGTGAATGATAAAGATTCTATTGTTGTAAATAAATTTGATTATTATTTTCCACTAGCACCGAATACATTGTATTGTAGAATTCTTCAGCAGCGTATTTTACTTACTCATGAGACTTTGCTAAATAGGAATTTTGTTAAAACTTCAATAATTAATGGCAATTTGGGCTCTATTGCAGAATCATTACAAGTAGAAATAAGATGTTTTCAGGAATATGCTAAAAAAATAGAGAATAAATTGAAGGAGAATGGTCTTGATTATGCTATCAATGATGATGATAGTAAAAAGGATTTATTTATAGTACGCAAGGAATTTTATGTAAATGAGAAACCATTCATTAGATTAACATTAAAATTAGGTAATTCAACTATCTTTTCAGATGATATTTGTGAAGCTGATAAATTTAAATTGGAAATTGATTGTTTAGATGAATATTTTCAAAATAAGACAAATCGTCTAAATGACAATAATAACCTAGATAATGTGCTATTATCTGGAGATCAAGAAAAGAAAGTTGAGATAGCTAAACAAATTAATAAGGTTTTTAAAGCAAATATATCAGAAGAAGATATTCTATTTGATATGTGTGATGAATGTTATTTTCTAAAAAAGGAAATAGAGCGTAGTCTTTTGAAGGAAATATTGCCAGAAAGAGTAGAACCTGATTTTGTATTGTATAAATACACGTCATTTGAAACATTACAAAAAATCCTTGACAATAAAAGTGTCTTAATGAATTCAATCGTTTCAATGAATGATAAGACAGAAACAGATTTTATGAAACCTTATTTACATAATGTTAAAGGTTCTAATGATATTCCGGAATTAGATGTTTGTATATCTGCAAGTAGGAAATTCATAATATCTTTTACAGCCAAAGAAGATAATTTGGATATGTGGCGATTTTATGGAGATAATGCTAGAGGAGTGAGCATCGGTTTTAAATTTACGCCTAATAAGGGTAAGGTTTATAAAATTAAATATGTTGATGAGAATGATAAAACATTGGTAAATATAAAAAAAGTGTTGAAGCGTTTAAAAAAAGACCTTAATTTTAAATTTGAACAACTGATTAGATATAAGCATTTTATTAAACATAAGGATTATGAAACTGAAGAAGAATATAGATACTTGGAAAATTCAAGAAAACCTATAGGATGGTTTATTAATGATTCTAATGGAATATTAACTCCATTTATTTCAAAAAATATTTTTACAGAGCAAAATGAAAATGAAAAATTCCCATTTTCTCTGTCAAAAATTATAGTAGGTCCAGCTATGCCTGAGCGTGCTGTAAATATATGTCAAATTTATTACAGACTCTCATTTTGTGCTACTAATGATGTAGAATTGCAAATTAGTAAGATAGAAAGCTATAGATGAAAATCATAGAATAATAGTGATTCATGCGTATCGCCTGTTTCACTTGTTTCGCTTGTATCGGTTGTTTCGCCCCCGATACAAGTGAAACACCGAAACAAGCGAAACAGATGAATCACTCTGAAACGGTTACATTATACAACAAAAATCAAGATTATACTAATAAGGTTATGACTTATACTTTCAATCTTGAATATTCAGCTCTTCAATGCCAATGGTATAGCCGTATCCATCTTCATTACGCCACTCTTGACAGTTCTCAACGTCAACCAGCACCTCTCCATCCCAGCCTTCGAAATACTTTTGAGCATTTTCAATCTCCTCCGACATGGCTTGCTTAGCCTTAGAATAGTCAGTAAACGCACGGTGCCCATCAATAGGACTCTCATCTGATATTTCAATCAGCACAGTCACAAGAAAAATCTTCTTCATATCATTTTATTTTAAAAGTCATCTAATTTAAGGTTTAAAGTTTATGGTTTATAATCTTAAATTTTGTATAATGAAAAGATTCGTGGATTTCCGTGAATCTTAAATCTTAAATTATAAACTATAAACGGTACAAATTGTACGACCACTGAAGTGCAGCTTGCGAAACTTCAGTTATTTGATATATCAAGATTAGAGATCAAAGAGTATAATGTTCACTACAGATATTATAAAAAGGACAATTCTTCAGTTTTTTCTCCTTAGGAAGATCTTTTACAAATTTAGACTCAAGAATTGCTATCTCTCCCTCAGGATCGGCACAAGGACGGATTTTTGCAATCACATGTGTCTTTACATTCAACCTTCCTTCTTTATAACATATTTGACAAGTTCGATTCATTATACTATGCCATCTGAACACATGTCCGAAATCATTACATTGGAATATTGCTAAATTATCTACACAAAACTGTTGTCCGATGACTTCATGTGTAAAATAATCTATTAGGCAAGGACTCTCTAAAGTTTCTTTAGGAAAAAGTGCTCTCCATTTTTCCCAAACTTTACGCCATGCTTTAGTGTTCAGATTATCAAAATATTCATATTGATTGCAGAAAATATCAAAAAAATCTGATTCTAATGGTATTGCAGTAGTTAAAATGCCAGTACGCAAGGCAATCTTTATTGTGTTGACATTGCTTGCAACATCTATTTTTTCAAAGCCAAAGATATCTTTCCAAACTCCAAGCATAACCATATCCCGGATAAACATGTCTGCTGTTTTCTTTCCATATCCGATATTGCACTCAATCAACGCATCTCTTAATTTAGAAACATCATTATCAAAACACTTTATCAATTCTATGGGTGAACATCCATGTTCCATTACAAAGGAAGCAATCCCTTTTGCATACTGGTTGCGTTTATCTGTCAGAGAACGTTGACTTATTCCAAGGGTCATGACAAACTGTTCAGGGTCATCGGCAATAATCCTTTCATCAAAAGAGGATGGATCATCTATGAATTTATCCGAAATCTCCTTAAAGTCCAAAGAATCTCTAAAATCTTGATTTGCGGTAAACAGCTTGATTCTACAAATGTCTTCATTTGAAAGACCATTTCTATTCCAATCTTTTTTAAACGCATTTCCGCCAGTCAACGAATAAATATCATGAAGTGCCACTGCCACTTTTTCGCAAACAGAATCATTGATTTCACATCCAATAATTTGTTCATAATTATTATGCCAAAATTTTAGAAAGTCAGAAAAGTTGGCATATTCCTTTTCCAATACTTCAATTGAAACAATACCACCATATCTGGTATTTTGAAACTTATTGATAAGTTGCACAATTTTTCGTGCGGCATAAATATCAAAGGTAGTGCTAGCTTCCATAATGCCTTTGATGGCATTGACAAGATTATTGAACTCGTTCATGTATTTTTAAAATTTGTTATAAAGCTATTGATATTTGTAATATTATAAATTCTTGGAATATAAAGATATGCTCTGTCATTTCCATAAATTTAATAATATTACGAATGTTGTTTAATATGAAATTAATTAATTAGCAGTGCTGATTAAAAGATACTATTGGGATGTCTCTTTTGTTAACCCTGAGAGGCACCCCATTCAGGGTGCATTCCATGTGAGCTATTTCGTACCCCGCATGTCCGCTTCGCTCCCATACGGGGTTAACAAAAAAGTCACCGCTTTGCGGTGGAGATTGTATGTTATTAACTCTATTAGACACTTATTTAAGTTAAAATGTAAATTTATATCATCTGATATATTTTCTTAAATAGAAAGCACAGAGGAGTAATTAATTTTCAAGTGCGAAATTACTATTGTCAACTGCCATAATTTGGCAGCTGATTCTTAAAATTATCTAATTTGATTTAATACTTTGATATATCGGAAGAAGCGATAAATGAAATTTAGAGTGTACGACGGCTCTCTTCATTCCTTCTTACGGTGATGAAGACTTCTAACTTCTAACATTTATTGCAAAGTTAGATATAGAGAGACTTCTCACCTTGTTATTTTGAAACTAATCTGCCTCCAACCCCAAAAACGTTTCGCCTGTTTCGCTTGTATCGCTTGTATCGGTTGTTTCGCTCCCGATACAAGTGAAACAGATGAAACAGATGAAACAAGTGAAACAGGTGAAACTAGTGAAACAACAGAATCAGATGAATCAGTTACATTACCAAATGCTGTATCTTGATAATTGTCAATAGTGGCGTAAGAAAGATGGAAATGATAAAGGGAATTTTTATTTTTCTGTTTTCAACAAAAAATATTAAATTTGTAAATTATAACAATTTATTATGGTAGAGTATGCGGCTCAAATTGCGTAATGTCCTTAAAATAAAGAATGCCGATATTGAAATTGGAGGTCTTACTGTGCTTACTGGAGAGAACGACTCCGGCAAAAGTACGGTAGGTAAGATTCTTTTCTCTATTCTTAAGGCGGCTAATAATGCACGCCAGATAGATAAGATGAAAACAATTTCCTTATTAAAATCAGAATTGGGGACTCTAAAAAAGATGTTTCATCAAACTGATCCCGTGCATATACTGGACGATATTCCGACTTTGAGCTTTAATCTAATTGAAGGAATAACATTCGCGGAGGATTTGCGAAAGATTTTAGAAACCGAGGCTGAAAAAATCGGTTTCTCCTCCCGGATGATTGCTATGATGCGTACACGCCTTCTCCGTATTGAGCAATCAGTGCTGAAACTTGACAATCCCGAAGTTGCGGTAGGTGAAGAATTTCAAGCTATCGCCAGAAGTGAATTTATGGAACCTTTAAATTCATACGGTTCGGAAAATTCGGAAATATTATTCCATGATGATACCACAGATGCGGATGGTAGTGATATTGAAATAAGGATTAATCAAGGTAAGGTGGATGAAGTGCGTCTTTCGGGTACGTCATCCTTAGAGGATATTACTTATATTGAATCTCCTTTATATCTTCATATCCTTAATACTCTACGATTATCAAGTCAGATACCTACAGCCTCTTTAAGAGGTATGCCATCTTATCTGAAAAAAGATAACATACCATATCATTTGGCAGATATGGCAGATAAAATCATAAGTGGTTCAGAAGAAATCCCAAGTCTGTTTGGTCAAGGGATTTTTGGGGTAAGTTGCAGTAAGCAACTGGAGGAAATTAAATCTGTAATAGGGGGTGAATTTATACTTAATAATAAAACCAAGCAACTTTCTTTTACACAAAAAGGACACGTTGTCCCTCCCATCAGTGTGGCTTCGGGTATTAAATCATTTGGAGTGTTGCAGCGTCTGATAGAAACAGACAGCATATCTACATTTAAAATGCTGATTTGGGATGAGCCGGAAATTCACTTGCATCCAGAATGGCAAATTGTCTTTTGCAGGATTATTATCGAGCTTGTTGCAAATGGTATTCCAATTGTAGTAAGTTCACATAGTCCGTATTTTGTACAGGCTTTGAGATATTTTGCTTCTGCTAAGGGGATAGAGAAGGATGTGAAATATTATTTGGCTGAGGAATCGGATGATGAAATGCTTTCAAATGTCAGAGAGGTTACTAACGATTTAAATCGTGTATTCTCACTTCTTGCCGCCCCTTTGCGAGATATTATGAATGTTGATGCAGTAAGAAATAGTATGAAATGACTCCATCAGAAATCTATTCCAAAGTACTCAAGTACGCAGGTTATGTGTCCATAATAATCTGCGACCTGCATAGCGCATGTTCTCCACATAAGAAAAAACAGTACTTGTGCACTCTTGCCGGATCAAAAACTCCGGTGATCGATTTTGATGAGGTGAAGACAAATGCTGATCGGACAAGAGGACTTGAATCACGGAAGTCTGTAGATGCTTTAGCTGTCACGCCTTCAGGAAACTTTCTATGTTTTATCGAACTGAAAAGTTGGGAACTCTTGATTTCTAATAAAGCTTCAGAATATAGAATACGAAAGCAGGCTACTAAGTATTCTTCAGATTTACCTCTGAAATTATCCGACAGCATGTGTATTTGTAAGGAAATAACTCATGATGGAGATGTTTTTGATGATTGTAAAATTATATACATATTACTGACTGATATCTCTGTAGAAGATGATGGAATTATGGCTTTTAATTCGGATTTAACAGCATTAGCAGGTATTTCTTCAGATTTAAGAGAACTCTGTAATACATTATCAAGAGGGGTAATGGATTGTATTGACATTGTCGAGACAAGATATTGGGAGTGTAGGAATTTAGACAGAAATTTATCAATGCTATAACTGATTTTCCTTACTTTATGAGTTGGAGGTAGGGATTTGAATTTATATTAAACTCTGCGTTGGGATGAACCCAAATGGAGGATTGGTGTTAATAACTATGGGAGTGAGGGAAAGCCTCATGCTCATTATAGAAACCTGTCTCGCAAGTTTGATTTACGTGTCTTGTAAACTAATAATATATAAGTCTAAACTTTGCGGGTAATTAATTTATACGCTATGGAAACAAAATTTGAAATCAAAAATCCGTTTCATTTCGCCGATGCCCTTAACTACATAAAAGGTGAAGTCGAGTTTAGGACGGTAATGTCTTCTCACAACGGTTCTGTAAATCTTGTTGCACTCAGTTCAGATTCGCATCTGTCGGAACATCCGGCTCCCGATGACGTAATGGTCTACCTGATTGAGGGTGAAGTAGACTTCCATGTAGATGACCACATCCAGCGGATGTCACCCGGAGATGCCATGCTCCTTCCTAAAGGTGTGCTTCATTCAGTAAAGCCCCTTCGTGACTCAAAACTGATGCTTGTCAAGATCCGTCCGTAATATATATAATATTTCGACGGATAGCCTCGTTAACATTTCAGATAATGTATTGAAATGAGTGAGGCGATATATATAGAGGAGGCGTTGATTGAGATGGCTGATGAAAGGCAGGCTCAGCAACTGTTGCGTTTTTTTAAGACTTCTCCCGGTGAATATGGTGAGGGCGACAAGTTTATTGGTCTGAAGAACCCTCAGGTTCGCTTGGTGGTGAAGGAGACGTGGAAGTCAACACCTCTTTCCGAAGCTACGAGATTGGTCCGCAGTCCCTTGCATGAGGTAAGGCTCTGCGGCCTTCTCATTATGGTGGAGCAATATCTGCGTGCTATGAAAAAGGGTGATGAAGCGTTGATGTCGGAAATCTTTGAGACGTATCTATCTCTCCATCCTCATATCAATAATTGGGATCTGGTGGATTTGTCGGCAATAAAGATTGTTGGTAATCATGAGGTGCGTCATCCTGAATTACGGCTTATGGATGAATGGATTAAGCCGGAGGGTCATACTCTTTGGCAGCAACGCATAGCTATGGTCAGCAGTTGGATGCTTATCCGTAATAAACGTCCTGATGTATGTTTCCGTCGGGCTGCGATGTTGCTTACAAGTCCCCATGACTTATTACATAAGGCGGCGGGGTGGATGCTCAGAGAGACATGGAAAAAAGGATATGTCATGCAACTCCGCGATTTCCTTGAGAGTAATGTAGAAGCGATGCCCTCGATAATGCTCAGCTATGCATGCGAAAAGATGTCGATAACCGAGCGACACGAATGGCAGGCTAAGAGAAAAAAGAATATATTGAATATAAATGTTTAATTTAAATAAAATCCAGCCATGGCAAGACCAATAGCAGAAACACCGACATTATATGGCAAAGACGCTGAGCGATTTGCTGAAAATATGAAAAAGGTTGAGACCCTTTCTAAGGAAGAGCGTCAAGCCAATCGTGCTGCTCTTGAAAAAAGAATAAAGTCCGCAGAAGAGAAATGGGGTAAGTTTGTTTTCGTGCCATGATACGTATTGAAAAACTAACAGATAATCACAATCTGACATCATTTGATTGTGGTGATGTGGACTTGAATGAATTTCTGACAGATGATGCGATTCCTTTTCAAGAGAAACGTATTGCAACCACTTATATCGTAATTATTAATGATAGAGTAGCTGCTTATTTTAGTTTGCTGAACGATAAGGTTTCTCGTACAGATGTCAGCAAATCAGCTTGGCGCAAATTAAAAAAGCTATTTGCACATAGCAAACATAGAAGTAATTATCCAGCTATTAAAATTGGTAGATTTGCAGTTTGTAAAGATTTTGCATCACAAGGTTTAGGTTCTGTAATAATGGATGCTATTAAGCAATCTGTGAATGAAAAATCACAATATTCAGCATTTCGTTTTCTTACGGTAGATGCTTATATTTCAGCTATTCCATTTTATTTGAAAAATGGTTTTATAGAAATGTTATCTGAGCAAGAAAACGATACGACAAGAACGATGTATTTTGATATGTTAAATCTCTAGGACTCCAGTTCATAAAAGTTTATCAAGTTTTCCGAGCGACACGAATGGCAGGTCAAAAGAAAAAAGAATATATTGAATATATCAGGTGGACATTGTTGACCGCCTGATTGTATGTTGTGAAGAATATTCTTATTTCAAATTTGAGTTATTAGTATCTTCTTGAGTAGTCCATAAGTCATGTTATATTTTAGATTTCTTTTGACGATATTTCTGACGTGGGTGATTGGGTTTCTTGGTCGGTTCGATAAGTCCTAATTGTATAGCCGGATTCAGGTATGACTCCAAGAAGTGAGTTTTATGCTTTAATCCCAACTCCTGCATTATTTCACTGCGAGACATTATTCGATCTCCCATAACCTCTAACAAAGCTTTAACTGTATCGGTAACTGTATCGGTAACTGTATCGGTGGTAGGGTAGTGATGTGGTGGTATTTGGGCAGTTTGTAGGGATTGGTTGCGCATAATTGTTACGCCTTCCTATTGTTTAATTAGTCAGTTTGGTCTTGTTGAAATAATTGCCGCTGTGGTCGTCTGATTGGTTGTTTTGGAAGTTCTAAACAATTTTAAAATGAAAAATAATTGAACTGAAGTTCTCAAAACAACTAAACAGATGACCGCAGCGGCAGGAATTTTTTGAGATGGAGTATTACTCCAAAAGATGGTATGGTTATGCCTGCTGTGAGAGTGCGGCGATTGCTGCCTCTACTGCGGCGATTTTTTCAAGGGCATCGCTCTCTTTCTTCTTTTCGAGGGCTACGACCTTCTCCGGTGCATTTGCCACGAATTTCTCATTCGAGAGTTTCTTGCGCACTGATGCGAGGAACTTCTGGTGGTATTCCAGGTCGGCATTCAATTTCTTCAGCTCCTCCTCAACGTTGATGTTGGCACTGACGGGGATGCAATATTCCGTAGATGCTGCGATGAAGGATGCTGCCGCAGCAGGTTTCTCATTCACATTACGAATGTCAGAAAGGTTACCCATCTTCTCCAAGATAGAGTCGAGATAACTGTCGTGCTGTCCTTTTACAAGCAGTTCGAGGCTGTCGCGTTGCGGTATCTGTTTCTGTTTACGCACAGTTCTGATGCCTGCAATCACCTCTTTCAGATGATCGAAACGGTCGATGATCTCCTGATTGAAACCGTCGGCTGTCGGAAGTTGTGCCGTCATGATGCTCTCTCCATCCTTGCGGTCGCGGAGATGCTGCCAAAGTTCCTCCGTGATAAACGGCATGAAGGGGTGGAGAAGACGGAGAAGGGTATCGAAGAAACCGAGTGTCTTTTCAAAGGTCTCACCATCGATCGGAGAGCCGTAAGCCGGCTTTATCACCTCCAGATACCATGAGGAGAACTCATCCCAGAAGAGTTTGTAGATAGCCATGAGTGCCTCCGAGATACGGAACTTGCCCATGAGGTCTTCCACCTCGATGAGAGTGCGGTTCATCTCTGCCTCAAACCATTCAATGCCTCTCTTGGCGGCTTCCGGTTGTGGTTTCTGTGAGTCTACCTCCCAACCCTTCACAAGACGGAATGCATTCCAGATCTTGTTGCAGAAGTTGCGTCCCTGTTCGCAGAGTGAGTCATCATACATTATGTCGTGTCCGGCAGGAGCCGCAAGCATGATACCCATACGCACGCCGTCGGCACCAAACTTATCGATCAGTTCGAGCGGATCCGGCGAGTTGCCGAGCGACTTCGACATCTTGCGCCCGATCTTGTCGCGCACTATGCCGGTGAAGTAGACGTTGCTGAAGGGTTTGTCGCCGCAGAAAGCATATCCGGCGATGATCATACGGGCTACCCAGAAGAAGATGATATCCGGACCGGTCACAAGGTCAGTGGTGGGGTAGTAGTATTTGAACTCCTCATTGTCGGGATCAAGAATACCGTTGAAGAGTGATATGGGCCATAGCCATGAAGAGAACCAAGTGTCAAGGCAGTCCGGATCGCGTGTCAGGTCGGCGAGTGTAAGCTCCGGATTACCGCTCTTCTCGATAGCCTTGAGAAGTGCCTCCTCCTCGTTCTCCGCCACTACGTAACCTCCGCCGGGGAGATACCATGCCGGAATCTGATGTCCCCACCATAGCTGACGTGAGATGCACCAGTCCTTTATGTTGGTCATCCAGTAGCGGTAGGTGTTCTTATATTTTGCGGGCACAAACTTGATGTAGTCAGTCTCCACAGCCTCAAGTGCAGGCACTGCGAGATCCTGCATCTTCACAAACCACTGCATCGAGAGTTTCGGCTCAATCACTGCATCTGTGCGCTCGGAGTGACCCACCTTGTTGACGTAATCCTCTACCTTCTCTACAAGACCTGCCTTCTCCAGGTCAACCATTATCTGCTTGCGCACGTCAAAGCGGTCCATGCCGACGTACATACCTCCAGCCTCGGAGATTGTTCCGTTGTCGTTGAAGATGTCGATAGTCTCCAGACCGTATTTGTCGCCGAGCATATAGTCGTTGACGTCATGGGCGGGTGTTACTTTAAGACAGCCGGTACCAAAATCCATCTCTACATATTCGTCCATGATGATGGGCACAGCGCGACCTACGAGCGGCACGATCACTTTCTTACCTTTCAGCCATGTGTAGCGTTCGTCGTTAGGGTTGACGCATACGGCTGAGTCGCCGAGAATAGTTTCGGGGCGAGTGGTGGCTACCACGATATATTTGTTATCCTCCCCCTCCACCATATAGCGGAGATAGAAGAGTTTGCTTTGTTCCTCTTTATATATCACCTCCTCGTCGGAAAGGGCAGTGAGGGCTTGCGGGTCCCAGTTGACCATGCGCACGCCGCGATATATCAGACCGCGGTTGTAGAGGTCGCAGAATACGTGCATGACGCTCTTTGAGCGTGTCTCGTCCATGGTGAACGCGGTGCGTTCCCAATCGCATGATGCTCCGAGCTTACGGAGCTGGCTCAGGATTATGCCGCCGTATTTGTGGGTCCAGTCCCATGCGTGGGTAAGAAATTCCTCACGTGAGAGATCGGTCTTCTTGATGCCCTGCTCGGCAAGTTTTGCCACCACCTTTGCTTCTGTGGAAATCGCGGCGTGGTCTGTGCCAGGCACCCATAGTGCATTCTTTCCTTGCATACGTGCGCGACGCACGAGGATATCCTGTATCGTATTGTTAAGCATGTGACCCATGTGAAGCACGCCCGTGACGTTTGGCGGCGGTATCACTATGCAGAAAGGTTCGCGGTTATCCGGTTCGGAATGAAACAGACCATGTTCCATCCAATATGCATACCATTTGTCTTCAACCTCGGAGGGGTTGTACTTTGTGGCTAATTCGCTCATGAGAATGATAGTTTTAGAGTTGCAAAATTACAAAATAAATTCAAAATCGGCAATATGACCATGCACATTCGGCACGATAGTCTATTAACCTCTTTTCAACGCATGAAATTATATCGGAATTTACGTCAGAAACGTTCATTTGATTTGCAATCTCACAACAAATTTGTACCTTTGCAATAGAAGTTGTCTAAACTTCATAAGTAATTATCCACGACTGGGGGTCTGCAAGCTATTATTTAGTGAATTTTAATCCCTCGGTTTATACTGACCGATAAATCAAATTTAAAATCATGATTACCGACCGACATCAGCTATATGAATCTTTCCTGGAACGTTATCCTATTGATTGGCTGCCGCAAATGACCTTACAGGAATATACTGACCTTGTACCGAATGAATCGTTCTGCAATTGGGTGGAATCAAAGACGGAGGAACTCGGTTCGATATGGGGTAGCAATGCCTTTAAATTCGGTATTTTCAGATATAAGAATATTGAGAAGAGCAATCCCAAGATCCAATATGATGACAAATATGCCTGGTATACCCGATATGCCCGATATGGTGCATCTGATGCTATGGAGGCTTTTAAGAAAGTGAGGACTGCGATTGCTGTCGTGGCTACTGCTGCGCGTAATCATGATCTTGATATGATAGAGAGTGTTGATGTGATCAACGGGATGTATAAATGGAAGATTGCATTCCTATATTCCGACAAATGGCTGATACCTATCTATAAGCAGGAATGGCTACGTGACTTGTGCATTAACTTCGGTATGGATAATGCAGAGAAAGCCGGTATGTCACAACTTATGAAGTTTCTGATAGAACGGCGTGGTGATAAAGACGTTTTCGAATATTATGACGAGCTGATCGCCACTCTTAAAAAAATACAAGTGGATAAACCGGCTAAAGAGTGGCTATATGCCCCGGGTGAAGGGGCTTCCCAATGGGAGCGTTGCTTGAGGGATGGGGTAATGTTGCTTGGTTGGGATGATCTTGGCGATTATTCACGATTTACAAATAGGGATGAAATTGTAGATGAGATGCGCAAGGTCTATGATAATCCAAAAGGTAGATTTAGCAATGATAGTCTTGCGGTATGGGAATTTGCAAAAGTGATGAAACCTGGAGATACGGTCTACGCCAAAAAGGGTCTTTATAAAATTGTGGGTAGAGGTATTGTTGAAGGTGAATATGAATATAATGATGATGTGGATGAATATTTAAGCTCGCGTAAGGTAAGATGGACAGATATCGGAGAATGGGATTCTCCTCAACAATTAGTGCAGAAGACTCTTACTGATATTTCCAAATATCCTGATTACGTGGAAAGTCTGGAGGGTTTGTTTGATGAAGAGAGTAAGATTTCAGATATGGGGCATAATAAAAGAGTTTGGTTGCTGATAGCCAGTCCGAAGACCTATACTTTTGCTGATAAGCCGGTTGGTGCTAAGCAAATGTGGACTTTATATAATGACAACAATAGGAAACGTAATGTATTTACGGATATGGAAGCCGCAAAAGAGGGGGATATTGTGGTATGTTATGATTCCAATCCGTCAAAACGTATTGTTGCCCTTGCGCGAGTCTCTAAATCAAGTGATGGTAAGGAAATAGAATTTGAGAAGATTGAAACTCTTTTCGAGCCGGTCACATGGCAAGAAATGAAAGATAATGAAGCATTATCTGAAGTCAGATTTATCAAAAGCCCTATGGGAGTCACATTTTGTGGTCTCTCGGATGATGAGGCTGATTCGTTGCTTGAAATGATACGTGCCAAAAATCCGGAGTTGAAGCAGAAGGATAGCAAGGAGTTGTATTTGAAGGAGGATTTTTTGCAGGAAGTTTTTATGACGGAGGCACACTACGACCGTTTGGAATCTTTGCTTCGGACTAAGCAGAATGTCATTCTGCAAGGTGCTCCCGGTGTGGGTAAGACGTATTCTGCACGTAGGCTTGCATATTCCATCATGGGGGAGAAGGATGATAGCCGGATTGAGATGGTGCAATTCCATCAGAATTATTCATACGAGGATTTCATCATGGGATTCAAACCGCAGGAGGACGGCAGCTTCAGGATAGAGGAGGGGCGTTTCTACAAATTTTGTAAGAGGGCAGAGCTGGACCCTGATCCCGACAGGATGTATTTCTTCATAATTGATGAGATCAACCGTGGAAATCTCAGTAAGATATTCGGAGAGTTGCTTATGCTGATAGAGAAAGATTATCGTGGATACAAACTCAAATTGGCATATCGCGATGAGGAGTTTTCTGTGCCAAAGAATCTTTACATCATCGGCATGATGAACACGGCAGACCGTAGTCTTGCGATGATTGACTATGCGCTACGCCGTCGTTTTAGCTTCTTTGAGATAGTCCCCGGTTTTGAAAGCACGGGATTCAGAGAGATGCTTGACAGTTTCGGTAACGAACGGCTGAATAGGGTGATAGCCCGTATTAAGGAGTTGAACGGCATCATTGAGAGTGATGATTCTCTTGGGAAGGGCTTCTGTATAGGTCACAGTTATTTCTGTTTCCCTAAGGATGATTTTGATGAGATGACGCTGCGCAATGTCATTGAGTATGATATTCAGCCGATGCTGGCGGAATATTGGTTTGATGACCCTAAGAAAGCTGCCGGAGAGATAAGGATACTTAAAGATCTGTTGTCGTGACTATTGATAAGGGTATTCTGATAAAAAACGTCTACTATATGCTCACCTACGCTTTCCGACAGCTTAGGGCGAATAACTATGAGCAGGTAGCCGGCGAGGACTTTGAGGAGATCTACGACCTGTTTGCGGAAATTCTTGCGAGGGGCATCTCTTGTCAGTTGAAACAGGGGTTACATAAGAGTTATGTCGGGCATCAGGATTCTCTCACCACGTTGCGCGGAAAACTTGACATCAACGGCACGATGCGTAATTTTGCTGCCTGCCGCCGGAAGCTACAATGTGAGTATGATGTGCTTACTGAAAACAATCTGTTTAATCAGATTCTGAAGACTGCGGTGGGTGTGTTGCTGAAGCAATCCGGAGTGAAGAGTAAGCGTAAGTCGTTGCTACGGAAGATAATGCTCCCGTTTGAGAATGTTGACGAGATAACTGCCGACAGGATTCGCTGGAACGTATTGCGTTATGACCGTAACAGCAAGACTTACCGTATGCTACACAGTATCTGCTATTTCATACTTGACAGACAGTTGCTGACTACGGAGGAGGGGAAATACAGTATGCGTACATTTTCCGACGAGCACATGAATCTGCTCTTTCAGAATTTTGTGCTCAACTATTACCGCAGGCATCATCCCTCTCTGAAGGCGGAGGCGAAACAGATAGGATGGAACATCAACATGGAGCTATCCGACACCACGCATCTGCCGATAATGCAATCTGACATACTGCTGCATATTGGCGAGAGAACCCTTATCATCGACACGAAGTATTACTCCCGGACGCTTGCGACGCACTTCGACAGGTCTACATATCATTCTGCCAATCTCTATCAGATTCACACATACGTGATGAATGAAGATATTTGCCATGAAGGAAACGTGGACGGAATGTTACTCTATGCGCAGACTCAGGAGGAGACTCTTCCCAACGAGAAAATCGTCACTAATGATGGCAATATCCTGATGTTCAAAACCCTTGACCTGAATCAAGACTTCAAAAAAATCTCTGCCCAATTAGACTCTCTCATAGGTTATGGTTTATAGGTCATAGGTTAGTTTTATACCCATAAAATATATGATATTTGCAATTGAGTTGCAAATGATTTACCGTAATGTCGAAATGATTGCTATATAATTTATAATGTGGGCACGGAGTATTATCTTTGTGGAAAATTGTACTCAAAAAACGTAAGAGATATGCTTGACAGGGAGATTCGCCTGAGAAAATTTATTTATGGTGCAGTGTGTTGCGGTGTGATTCTCGCGATGCCCACCGTTCTGTCGTCTTGTGGCTCACATGACTCACATGACGGACATGACCATGAGAATGAAGCTGAGATGCACTCTAAATCCGGACATGAGTCGGAGGATAAGAAGGGAACGCATGCTGATGCCGGCGCAATACACATGGAGCCGGAGGATGCCGAGCATTACGGCGTGACAGTTGTGGATATTGTGTCGGGAGAGTTTCGGGATGCTGTAAGGTCGGCAGCCGAAATATTGCCGTCGGCATCAGACGTGGCGACAGCGAGTGCCCCCACGTCGGGAATGGTGACTCTCGCTCCTGGCATAACACAGGGTTGCACTGTGAAGGCGGGGCAGACGATTGCCCGCATAAAGGCATCGGGCGTGAGCGGAGGTGATGCCAATGCCTCCGGGAAGGCGGCGTTGGATAATGCCAAGCGTGAACTTGATCGTCTCACCCCGTTGCTTAAGGATGGACTCATAACTAAAAAGGAATATAACGATGCGTTGGCGGCATACGAATTGGCGAAGGCATCATATAGCCCGCAGGCTGCCACAGGCGTAGTGACCGCACCACGTGCCGGAGTGCTTACCGGAATAGTGGCGGGAGAGGGTGCGTTTGTAAATACCGGCGATCCGGTGGCACTCATTTCCGGATCCGGACGCCTTACGCTGCGTGCTTTGTTGCCCGTGCGTGATGCATCGCTTCTGCCGATGTTGAGCGGAGTGGTAATCACTCCTCATGGTGGCAACGGCGAGAGTGTCGATCTGTCGGAATATGGCGGTAAACTGCTTTCGTCATCGGCATCCTCATCTACGGAGATGCCCGGATATATACCCGTTTATTTTACTTTTGACAATAGTGCGCCTGTCGTGGCAGGGAGTGCTGCAGAGGTGTATCTGCGTGGGGTGTCGCGTTCCGGAGTGATTTCAGTGCCGGTGGCTGCATTGTCCGAACAGCTTGGCGAGAAGTTTGTATACGTGAAGACAGGCGGTAATGAATATGAGAAACGCCACGTGGAGGTGGGTGCCTTGAATGGCACCGATGCTGAGATTCTGTCCGGTCTTCATGAAGGGGATAAGGTAGTGGTTGGCGGTGTCTCGTTTGTGCGTCTTGCCGAACAGTCTACGGTAGTGCCCGAAGGTCATTCCCATAATCATTAATCGAGGAGTCAGAGAGATATGCTGAATAAGATAATAAAGAGTTCGCTCGACAATCGTCTTGCGGTTGTGGTACTGACCGGGTTGTTGCTCGTGGCAGGTGTCATTGTCATGATGCGCATGGAGGTTGATATATTCCCTGACCTTAACGCGCCTACGGTGGCAGTCATGACCGAGGCTCCGGGTATGGCGCCTGAAGAGATTGAGACCACGGTGACGTATCCTGTGGAGACTGCTGTCAACGGTGCATCCGGTGTGCGTCGTGTCCGTTCTGCCACCACGACAGGTTTCTCCGTGGTGTGGGTGGAATTTGATTGGAACACCGATCCTTATCTGGCACGCCAGATAGTGGCAGAAAAATTATCGGAGATAGAGGGCACGTTGCCCCCGGGCACAGGTAGCCCAACGTTGGGCAGCCAATCCTCAATACTTGGGGAGATGATGATTATCGGCATGACATCGGCAGACTCTACGATCAGTCTCCGGGAATTACGCACGCTTGCCGAGCGTCAGGTGCGTCCGCGTATCCTTTCGCTGGGCGGAGTGTCGCAGGTGTCGGTGATAGGCGGGGATGCCAAGGAGTATCAGATACGCCTCTGTCCAGCTAAGATGCAGCGTTATGGAGTGACTCTGAATCAGGTGAGGGAGTCAGTGTCAGGCATGAACCGCAACGTGGCGGGTGGCGTGGTATATGATTATGGCAATGAGTATATCGTGAAGGGGGATCTCAGCACAACCGACGTCAATGAGTTGGCAACGACAGTGGTCGGTGGCGACAGTGGCAGTCCAATACTGCTTTCCGATGTGGCAGAGATTGCGGAAGGTGGAGAGGAGCCACGTCTCGGTGTGGCATCCGTGCGCAGTGAGCCTGCGGTGTTGCTCACTGTTTCGAAGCAACCCGGTGCCGGTACTATTGAACTAACCAAGAAGATAGATGCTGAACTTGCTGCTCTCTCAAAGACGTTCCCCGCCGGAGTGACGCTGCATACCGACATATTCCGTCAGGCGGATTTCATACAGAATTCAATTTCCAATCTTCAGGAATCCCTGTTTGTGGGTGCGATATTTGTGATTGTGGTGCTATTCTTCTTCCTTCAGAACCTGCGCACCACTTTGATCTCGCTCGTGGCATTGCCGCTCTCTGTGCTCGTCACTCTCATAATACTCTATCTGTTGGGATTCTCCATCAACACCATGAGTCTCGGAGGCATTGCCATTGCGATCGGTTCGCTTGTGGATGATGCCATTGTCGATGTTGAGAATGTGTATAAGCGGCTTAGGGAACGCCGGGAATCGGGTGAGAGTGTACTGAAGATAGTGTTTGAGGCATCGAAGGAGGTGCGTATGCCTATCTTCAATTCCTCATTGATAATAATGGCATCGTTCATTCCGCTGTTCTTCCTCCACGGTATGGAGGGGCGTATGCTAAAGCCGTTGGGCATATCCTTCATCGTGTCGCTGGTGGCTTCCACGATAGTGGCTCTGACCGTTACCCCGGTGCTGTGCAGTTATCTGCTCGGCAGCAAGAAGGCAATGTCGCAGTTGAACCGTCAGCCGTGGCTTGCCCGCAAGCTTTCTTCGGCATACGAACGCGGATTACGCCATGCGCTGAGCAAGCCCCGGATATGGATAGGCGGCACGGCTCTGCTTTTTATCGTGGCGATAGGGATGTTCTTCACGCTTGGCAGAAGTTTCCTCCCCCCATTTAACGAAGGGTCGCTTACAATCAACGTCAGCACATTGCCGGGCATATCGCTCGACCGTAGCGATGAGGTGGGGCGTGAGGCTGAGAAGATCATACTCAGTATTCCGGAGATACGCACCGTGGCTCGCAAGACCGGACGTGCAGAGCTTGATGAACATTCCTTAGGAGTCAACGTCAGCGAGATAGAGGCTCCCTACGTGCTCGACAAGGGTAGGTCGCGGCGAGAGATGGTGGCGGAGCTTCGTGAGAAATTGTCGCATCTGCCGGGTGCCAATATAGAGGTGGGTCAGCCGATCTCTCACCGTATCGATGCCATGCTTTCGGGCACTGAGGCACAGATTGCAATAAAACTCTTCGGTCCAGACCTGTCGGTACTCAACTCTATGGGTAACAAGATCAAGGAGCTGACCAAGGTGGTGGATGGCGTGGTGGATGCCAATATCGAGCAGCTTATGGAACGTCCGCAGCTTGACGTGCGTCCGCGCCGTGAGATGCTCGCATACTATGGCATACCGATGTCGGAGTTTGCCGATTATATCGGCGTGGCGATGGCAGGCGAGGTGGTGTCGCAGGTGTATGAGGATGGTTTCCCTGTCAATCTCACTCTCCGCGTGGAGCCGGATGCACGCAATACGATAGAGAGCATAAATTCGCTCATGATCGATTCGCAGAAAGGTAAGATTCCACTTAGTGCGGTGGCGGATGTGGTGTCAACATCCGGACCGAATGCGGTCAACCGTGAGAACGTCAGCCGCAGGATTGTGGTGTCGGCTAATGTTGATGGCAGGGATTTGCGTGGCGTGGTGGAGGATATTCAGAGGGAGATAGAGGAGAATGTAGATCTCCCTGCCGGCTATCACGTCAGCTATGGCGGACAGTTTGAGAGCGAACAGGCTGCAACGCGCACTCTTGCGTTGGTATCGGTCATTTCAATTATTATCATATTCCTTCTTCTTTACGGACAATACCACAGTTGGGTGAGTGCGGCTATCATAATGCTGAATATGCCGCTTGCCCTTATCGGCGGAGTGTTTATCCTGCGTTTCACCTCGGGAGAGATGAACATCCCTGCCATAATCGGATTCATATCGCTAATGGGTATCGCCACTCGCAACGGCATGCTTCTCATGTCGAGATACGAGACTCTGCGTCACGACGGAGAAGGTCTTCTCGAACTTATCATACATGGCTCGGCTGACCGTCTTACCCCCATACTTATGACAGCGTTGAGTTCGGCTCTTGCATTGATACCTCTCGCCGTCGGCGGACATCTTCCCGGCAACGAGATACAGTCGCCTTTGGCTATCGTGATATTGGGCGGTTTGCTATCTTCAACCTTGTTGAATATCTTTATAGTCCCGATAATATGTTATATTGTCAGTAAAAAAGAAATAAAGAAGGAAAAATGAGAAGCATGTTATTGACGGTTGCCTTAGTGGCGACAGCGTTGACAGGCGTATATGCCAATGATTTTGAGAACGCATTGAATATATTGGTCAGCAATAACCTTGAATCAAAAGCCGCAATTAAGCGCGGAGTGTCAGAAGTGGAAACGATGCGTGCGGAGAATGTGCTTCCCGGTCCGGAGGCTGAGTTCTCGCGTGTATGGGGCACTAATGCTGAGGCGGGTAATAAATTGGGTGTGTCGGTAAGTCAAGGGTTTGATTGGCCCGGACTTTATGCTGCGAGGAAGCGGGCGGCAGACACAGCCGAGTCGGCATTGGAGTTTCTAAGAGCATCCTCCATGCTTGACACACGCAGGGACGCACGGGTATTGCTTATCGATTATATACATAATCAGCAGCTTATCTGCCATCAGAGCCGATATGCAGCGCGGCTCGACAGCATGGAGTCTTACTATAAGCGTGCCGCTGAGGAGGGATTGGAGACCCGTATCGACTATAATAAGACAGTAATAGAGCGAATAGGTGTGCATAGGGAACTACACCAGCTTGAGCGTGACAGGGATGCGCTGTTGGTAAGATTGCAGGCATTCAATGGTGGCGCACCGATTGATGAGGTGGTGAGGCTTGCCGGGGATGAATATCCTGCCATTGACAAGGGTAAACTTGCCGGAACGCTGTCTCTTATAGAGGAGCGTGATCCCGGATATGCCGCTGCGCGTCTTCAGACGGAAGTGGCGCGTCAGAATCTGAAGGTAGCGAAGATGTCGGGGCTTCCCGGCTTCTCGGTAGGCTATGAGCATGAGTCGGAAGGTGGCGAAAGATTCAACGGATTCTCCGTGGGGATAAGTCTTCCATCGTGGAGCAGGAAACATGCCAGTAAGGCGGCTGTGGTGGATGCCGAGTTGGCTCTCCTTGATGCAGAGATAATGTTGCGCCAGCGTAAGGCGGATTTTGAGGAGGATCTCGTGCAGCTTGATTATTATGAGCAGTCGTTAGCGGAATATGCACCGATAGTGTCTGACATGGCTCCGCTTGAGCTCCTCCGGAAGGCTCTTGTGGCGCGCCAGATCACCCTGCTCAACTATATGAATGAATATAACTATTTCGTTCAGGCAAACCGGGAATATCTTGATCTCATGTATGAATATCAGCTTGCCGCCGCCAGATTGAGCTATTATGAATGACGTCACGGTAATTGAATGA
This sequence comes from Lepagella muris, assembly GCF_004793975.1. NCBI lineage: Bacteria > Pseudomonadati > Bacteroidota > Bacteroidia > Bacteroidales > Muribaculaceae > Lepagella > Lepagella muris. The sequence continues at coordinate 108,189 of NZ_SRYB01000008.1, read as the reverse complement.
TGAATAAACAGACAGCGTGGCTGACCCGATTGTCAGCCACGCTGTCTGTTTATCTGTATGGGTGTCATATCAAGCGTTATGCTTCTTTATAGCCTTTACCTTCATAGTGTCAAACCCCTTGCCATAGACGCCGTTGGCATTGCTTTGGGCTATGAATGCGTTGTTGTCGATGTTTTTTATGATCCTGAATATAGTGACCGATTCTATCTTGCGGCACCATACGAGCAGGATCTTCACATTGTTTTTGGTATACCATCCCGTCCCGTCAAGTACTGTCACGCCTCTGTGGGCATCGGTGTTGATTGAATCGGCTATCTCTTTCCATTTGTTGGAGAATATTACGAATTGGGTTGATTGCCGGTTGGTGTTGAGCAGGGTGTCGGTGATATAGGAATAGACGAATATGGTTATCCATCCGTAGATTATCCTTGGCAGGCTCTCCTGCACGCGCTCTTCAAGTGTGCCATTGAATGGGAGGAAGAAGGTGAGAGCCACGATTGTCATATCCACCATCATGAGGATTCTGCCGACGCTGACGTTTGATTTCTTTGTCACCATGGCGGCTATGATGTCGGAGCCTCCCGAAGTGCCGTTGTGTACGTAGATGGTGCCGATGCCCAGACCGCAGAGTATTCCGCCGAGTATGATGCTCATTTCGGTCTGTTGCAGCAGTGCGGGATGGTTCATGAAATAGTTCTCGATAAGTCCGATGAATATCGACATTCCGGTAGCACCGAAAATAGTGCGTATAAGGAATGTCTTTCCGAGCATCCTGAAGCCGGCTATAAGGAGCGCGATGTTGCATCCATACATTGTCACGGCTACGGGAATTAGTCCACCTGTGGCGAAATATACGAGGGTGCCGACGCCGGTCATACCACCGATCACAATCTGATGCGGGAGTATAAACACGCAGAAGCCTATAGCATACAATATTTGCCCGACTACAATCATCGTGTAGTCGCGCACGTCTGACATAAGTGTGTCGTATCTCTGTCGGGTCATTAGTGGGGATGATTTAAGGTTGTTAGAGTATAGATTATAAAGTAGGATGGCAAATGGTTAGGCATTCCATCCTTCCACGCCATTCATTGTGCAAATTTATAATCAATTTTTCTATTCTCAAAAGGAGAGACAAATAAAAATTTTTCCGTAATTTTGTAGTGGTATTAACCGAGTGATAATGAAGAGGAGAATAATCAGTTTCTTGGCAGGGGTGGCGTTGATGGCAGGATTGCCGTCGGCTGCCGATAATCCGAAAAGGGAATTCCGTGGTGCGTGGCTCCACGTCATAGGGCAGACGCAATGGCAGAGTAAGTCTACTGCCGAAGCGCAGAAATATATAGTGTCGCAGTTGCAGAAGCTTCAGGATGCCGGATGCAATGCAGTGATTTTTCAGGTGCGTCCCACGGCGGATGCCGTGTATAGGTCGGAACTTGAGCCATGGAGTGCATGGCTTACCGGAAAACGTGGTAAGGCTCCTTATCCGGAATGGGACCCGATGGCTTTTGCAATAGAGGAGGCACATAAGAGGGGGATGGAGTTTCATGCATGGCTCAATCCGTATCGCGTCACATCGAATGCAAAGGATATCCTGCCTGCTGACCATGTGTCGAAAAGAGAGCCGCATAGGTTTGTGAAGTTTAACGGGCAAGTATTTTTTGATCCTGCATATAAGGAGAACCGTGATTTTATCTGTGAAGTGGTGAAGGATATCATCGACAGGTATGATGTCGATGGCATTCATATTGATGACTATTTCTATCCATATCCTGCCAATGGTAAGAAATTTCAGGCTGACGATGCAAGCTACAGGAAGTTCGGCAACGGAATGAACCGTAATGACTGGCGACGTAATAACGTGGATCTTCTTATTGAGCAACTCCACACCACGATTAAATCGGAGAAGCCGTGGGTAAGATTCGGGGTGAGTCCTTTCGGTATATGGCGCAACAAGAGCACAGATAGCCGGGGGAGTAACAGCAACGGTCTTCAGAATTATGACGACCTTTATGCCGATGTACTTCTTTGGGCGAAGAATGGTTGGATTGATTATCTTGCGCCGCAGCTTTACTGGACTCTCGACATGAAGGCTGCGCCAAGCCGTCATCTCGCCCAATGGTGGAACGATAATGCCAACGGGGTAGATGTGTATATAGGTCAGGATGTGCAGCGGACTATGAATACGCCTGACCCTCGGAATAACGACAGGAATGAACTTGACACAAAAGTGAAACTGTCGCGTAGGCTTCCCAACGTGAAGGGGAATGTCTGGTGGCATGGCTACTGGGTGACGGGTAACTATAAGGGCGTGGCGGATTCGCTTGCGATGAAATATCAGTCTACCATTGCATTGCCTCCGGAATATGGCGACAAGTCGTTGAAGCCGTCGCGTGTGAAGGATCTTCAGGTGGAGAATCGGGGCGATCGGTTGTTTCTGACATGGACTGGTAAGCGGAAATATCATGACCATACTCCCGAAGAGACGGATGCTGTCAGATACGTAGTATATGAATTTTTCGCAGGGGAGGAGATTGATCTTGATGACCCACAGGCTATAATTGCGGTGACGCCATATAATAGTGTGCTCATCTCCGACGATCTTTCGCAGCTTTCCGGCTCCACCTTCGTCGTGACAGCCCTTGACCGCATGAATCGTGAATCCGATCCCGAAAAAATAAAAGTAAAATGATATGGAAAAGATTTTGAAGGAAGAGAATGGTGCCGGTGATTTATCGGATATAAGGGAGCTGCTGGATGCAGAGGCGGCGAGAATTAATAATCCGTCGTTTATAGATGAGGATCCTGTGCAGTTCCCACGTCGTTTCAGCCGGTTGCAGGATATAGAGATTGTGTCGTTCCTGTCTGCTATCATTGCCTGGGGCAATAGGAAGATGATTTGCCGTGATGCAGAAAAGATGCTTGCGCTGATGGATTATGAACCGTATCGCTACGTGATGGATGAGGGCTACGAAGACCTTGATCCTCGTCTTAATATCCATCGCACAATGTTTGGCGAGCATTTCAGCTATTTCCTTAGAGGTATGCACAGGATATATTCGGAATATGGGAGTCTGGATGCTTTCTCCGCAGCGATAGGATGCGGGGATACTGAAAGCCCGGCATGGAATCTTGTAGAGGGGATGCAGAGGTTGATGAGCGACGTCAACGGAGGGGCAACTTGCAGCCAGTGTCTCCCCGTGAATCTTCAGCAGACGGCATTGAAACGCGTGAACATGGCGTTGCGTTGGCTTGTGCGCGATGATGGTATAGTTGATATGGGAGTATGGAAATCCATACCTAAGAGCAAGCTTTATATTCCGCTTGACGTGCATGTAGGCAATATATCGCGAGAATTAGGCCTCATCAGCCGAAAGGCAAACGACAGGAAGAGTGTTGAGCAGTTGACGGCAGTATTGCGCACGTTCCGTCCCGATGACCCGGTGATCTACGATTATGCCCTCTTCGGCATCGGCGTAGAGGGTCGCAAAGGCACCCTGCTGACTTCTACTTCTGTTTGATGTGGGCGACTCTGCCGGCGAGGGAGGGGTTGACTGCGCGTATTGTGGAGATGAATGTTGAGTCGAATGCCGCCACACATTCGCTGTGGGCAGTGTCGATTAGGTTCGGTTTGTGCATTTCGGTGAGTTCGAGCATCTGACGTAGGTCGGCGTTGTCTTTCCATTCTTTTGTGAGGTATTCGCGTGCTGCGGTTCTGCCTGCCATTTGGGCTGCGGTGATTTCTGCTGTTATGGCTTCGGTATGTTCCGTCTCGGAGCAGGCGGAACAGCTCGTAAGGAGGGCTGATACGATTGCGATTGCGGATATGGATAGGATTGTATGCTTCATAGATTTTGTTTGTGTCTTTGGATTTTGATGGGGATTTGGTAGAGAGGGGGACAGATTGAATCTGTCCGGACTTGGATCACTCTTCGAGTGACGAAACTGCCGGGTCTTGGAAAAAGGGAAGAGTAAAAGACCCGCGAGTCTTTTACTCTTTCTTTTTCTTTTATTCTATTAGTGATTATTTTTCCAGACCGGGGATGCTGAGGAGCTTGATCTGGAAGATAAGGGTGGAGAAGGGGGGGACCGAACCGGAGCCGTAGGCACCGTAGCCGGCTGTGTAGGGTATGACGGTGGTTACTGAGTCGCCGATGTGCATGTTGGTCAACGCAATCCAGAAACCGGTGATCATTTCATTCGGCTTGCATTTGAAAATACTGTCGGTCAAGGCATAGGAACTGTCGAGCGTATCCCCTTTGATGTTTGTCAGGAGATATTTGACGTTGCAGGTGGAGTTGTCGAGAGGCGACAGATTGCGCTCCGTCTCCGTGCGGTCGTTGTGCCAGTCCATGAGCACGAAAGATGATTTATCCCACTTAGGGATGATCTTCTCATACTTGGCTTTGCCATTTTCGGTCTCGGCTTCAGCTTTCTCAATGTAGGATATATTCTCCTGACGCCATCCGGAATAGTCTTCCTGTTTGTCGTCGCTGAGACAGGACGACATTCCGAAGATAAGGGTGGGGAGCAAGAGAAATCCGAATTTTTTAATTCGCATAGATTATGTTATGAAGAAGTATCAGAAATTCACTTCCGGTGCCTTCTGGGCTCCGGCTTCAGCCTTGAACTGAGGTTTCTCCTTAAACCCGAACCATCCGGCATAAATCATCGTCGGGAATTTCTTTATGCTGGTGTTGTATTCCTTCACCGCTTCCGTATATCTCATTCGCTCGGTGGCAATACGGTTCTCGGTGCCTTCGAGCTGGGTCTGGAGATTCATAAAATTCTCATTGGCTTTCAGGTCGGGATAAGCTTCCGTGACAGCCAGAAGAGATTTCAACGCCTGCGACAGCTCGCCTTGCGCTTCCTGGAATTTTGCGAGGGTCTCCTCATTGAGGTTGTCCGCGTCTATGGTTATTGAGGTAGCCTTGGCTCTTGCCTCAGTCACTTTCGTCAGGGTCTCGCTCTCATGAGTGGAATACCCCTTTACGGTATTGACCAGATTCGGGATAAGGTCAGCACGACGTTGGTATTGGTTTTCCACTTGAGCCCAAGCCTGATCCACACCTTGCTGTTGCTCCACGAGGGAGTTGTAGTTGCAAGAAGAGAGAGAACTTGCTCCCGCAAATGCAGAAACGGCAAGTAGGAGTTTACACGTGAATTTTCTCATATTCTAATTAAAGATTACGGGTTCTAATTAAACATTATGCACGCCGCCTGTATCTCCGGTATAGCCGGGTATGCCGGCGGCGTGGTATGGGGTTTTATCAAAGGAGTTTGCGGAGAAGGCTGTTGAGGCTCACTTTCTCTGCAAGTATCTTCTCAAGGTCGTCAACGTTGACGCGCTCTTGCTCCGTCGAGTCGCGGTGGCGCAAGGTGACGGTGTTGTCTTCGAGAGTCTGATGATCGACGGTGATGCAATAAGGTGTGCCGATTGCATCCTGACGACGATAGCGTTTGCCGATGGAGTCTTTCTCATCCACCTGACAGGTGAAGTCGAAGCGTAGCTTATGCTGGATCTCGCGTGCTTTCTCCGGAAGACCATCTTTCTTCACGAGAGGGAGAACTGCACATTTCACCGGAGCAAGCGGAGCCGGGAAATGAAGCACCACGCGGTGGTCGCCACCCTCCAGCTGCTGATCTTCGTAGCAGCTGCACAATACGCTAAGGAACATACGGTCAACACCGATAGATGTCTCTATAACGTAGGGCACATAGCTTTCGTTTAGTTCTGGGTCAAAATATTGTATTTTCTTGCCTGAGAATTTCTCGTGCTGGGAGAGGTCGAAGTTCGTGCGGGAATGGATACCCTCCACTTCCTTGAATCCGAACGGCATCTGAAATTCGATATCGGTAGCTGCATTTGCATAGTGGGCAAGCTTCTCGTGGTCGTGGAAACGATATTTCTCATCTCCGAGTCCGAGAGCCTTGTGCCAGCGCAGACGGGTTTGACGCCATTTGTCGAACCATTTCAATTCTTCACCGGGACGAACGAAGAACTGCATCTCCATCTGTTCAAACTCACGCATACGGAAGATGAACTGGCGTGCCACAATCTCGTTGCGGAATGCCTTGCCGATCTGAGCGATACCGAAGGGGATACGCATGCGACCTGTCTTCTGCACGTTGAGGTAGTTTACGAAAATGCCCTGTGCTGTCTCCGGACGCAGGTATACCTCCATTGCACCATCGGCAGTGGAACCCATCTCAGTCTTGAACATGAGGTTAAACTGGCGCACGTCAGTCCAGTTGCGTGTGCCTGAAATCGGATCCACGATCTCATAGTCAAGGATGATTTGCCGGAGGTTGGCAAGGTCATTGGCATTCATTGCCACGGAGAATCGCTCATGAAGCTCGTCGCGCTTCTTCTGGTTCTCCAGCACTCGCGGATTAGTCTGACGGAACATAGCCTCGTCGAAGCTCTCGCCGAAACGTTTGCGAGCCTTTGCCACCTCTTTCTCGATCTTATCGTCGAATTTAGCGATCTCCTCCTCGATGAGGACGTCGGCACGATAGCGTTTCTTGGAGTCCTTATTGTCGATCAGCGGGTCGTTAAACGCATCTACGTGGCCCGATGCCTTCCAGATGGTCGGATGCATGAAGATTGCGGAATCGATACCCACGATATTGTCGTGGAGCATTGTCATCGCTTCCCACCAGTAGCGTTTGATATTATTCTTTAGTTCAACGCCATTCTGTCCGTAGTCATACACTGCGGAGAGTCCGTCGTAAATTTCGCTTGATTGAAACACAAACCCATATTCCTTAGCATGGGCTACAATGGTCTTGAAAACGTCTTCCTGTTTTGCCATTATTTGTTGAAGGTTATCGGGGCCCCGTGGAGCCTATTGTGATTATTAATTTGCAAATTTACAAAAAAAATGGGAATGACGCAGTGAGATTGTCATAAAAAGTGTAAATTTTGGGATTTCGGATGAAAAACTCCCCGACCTTTTACCTGTCTCAATTTGTTGTAAGTGAAAATGATTGAATTTTGCTCTATTCAAACAATGGATATCAGATTGATATTAAATATTAATTGATATTAAATATTATAGGAAAGTGAGGATATGCTATGAAAGAGGATGTATATAAAAAGAGAAACGGAGCAAGAGGCTTGCTCCGTGTATTGGTTGTGTTGTTTGTCGCTGTGTTGTCGGCGATGTCCATATATGCCCAGAACAGTCTGCCGGCTCCGGGCACAGGTGGCAGTTTCAGACCTAATCCTATAGGGAGTGGAATGCCCGGTCCGGTGATCCCGTCGCCAAGCATGCCGGGTTATCGTCCCGGTTGGGGGGCAGGCTGTGGACCCGGCTGGGGTCCGGGATGGACTAACTATCCTTCCGCGCCCATACCATCACCGTCGTGGACCAATCAGGGGGAGACCAACGTCATTGCATGCGGATATGATGCTACGGGAGTGTGGCGAACAATACCGATGAGGGTAGCTTACGTCTACAATGGTGTTGATTACGATGTCACCGTGCTGGCTGCCTACAATCCTTGGACCGACATGTGGAACCGTGGTCTGAACGTGGCGGCTTACAACACCAATTATTACCTTCGTGGCGTCTACTATGATTTCTACACAGTATTGTCAACAGGCACGTTCTATTTCAATCTGTAGGCTCGTATGACCGCAAGTGACACCTACATATCGCCGCCGTCGCCATAGCCGCTGCCGTCCATGGGTTCGCCCTCATTTTTCGACGGTTTGGCTTTCATGTTGCCGAATGAATATTTGATGGTGAGGCGGACGGTGCGTCCGTTTCTCCATCTTTCGTTATATTGCGTGTAGTCAGGTCCGGTGGTTGTGCTCTTGAATCGTCGCGAATCGAAGAGATCGCGGCAGTTGACGGAGAATGACCATGCTCCAAACACTCTTCTCCCGCCAAGGTCGACGCTCCAGCCTCCCTGACGAGAACCTTGTGCAGAGAGCATCTTAGAATTGTAGTTGCCTGTAGCCTGAAGCGAGAGCGACCAGGGGAGACGAACGTTTGCCATCATTCGGGCATCCCATGCGAAACTGTTCTGCTTGTCGCCGCTGATGGGTACGATGTTGCCGCTTTCCGACTTGAAGTCGTAGTTCCACGCACTGATATGGTTGTTGTATAGATTGACGGTGGTGGTGAGGTCAAGATGGCTTTTGAAAAGGGAGTTCTTCACCACAATCTCACATCCCGAATTTACTTGATCAGCCACGTTCGCCCAGGTGGTGTACATGACGTCGTTGTCAAGATAGCTGATGCGGTTCATCATGTTGGTGGATGTGCGCATGTATGCTGAGAGGCTTATCATGTGGTAGGTCCAGCTCTTGATGTAGTTCAACTCGAAGGCGTTTGAATACATAGGTTCCAACTCCGGATTACCGTATGATATGTTGGTGGGATCTGATATGTCGCGGAACGAGTTGAGCATTCCTCCCCACGGGCGACGCAGACGACGGGTATAGTTGATCTGCATCTCGTTGTCATGTGGAAGCGACCATGAGATGAAAGCCGAGGGGAAGAGCGCGAAATTGTTTTTCTTAAACTCCTCGACGTCACTCTCCGTCTGACCGAACCCAAGCGAGCGGGTGCGTACCTGCCAGCTCTCGGCACGCAATCCGGCTGAGAAACTGAAGTTCTTAACCTTGCCGCCCAGCGTCGCATAGAGTGCGGAGATATTGTTCTTATATATGAAGCGGTTGTAGAGATCCTGATCTTGGGTCATATCGGCGGCAGAGGTGCCGGTATAGGTGTCGGTAGGGGTATTTTCCTTGCCGAAGTTGCCATTATAGCCAGCCTCGAGCTTCAGATATTCGTTGAACTGGTTAGTATAGTCCACTTTCACTTCCCACGAACGGTTGCTCATGTCCATGTTCTGCTCCTGGTAGATTGTCTCCTCGCGGTCAGCGTATGTGATATCCTGAAGGTACGACCTGTTGTTTGGTCCGCTCCAATTGTTGAACGAGCCTGTGATGTCAAGCACGTGATTGTCGCGCCATTTATGTGTGTAGCTAAGTTCGGCATGTGCACCACGGTGGTCGCCACGGTTGTGGGAATAATCAAGGTTAGATAGCCAGTTGCCGGGAACGTTGGAATGGTAGTTGGTAGTGGAATGTCCCCAGTTGTGACCAAACATTCCGAATCCATTGGCTGCAATGTCGTCCTTGTCAGTCAGATGCACCGTAGCTCCGAGACGGAAGAATAGTCCGTTGCCATGCGATGGGCTTTCCCCTTCGGATTTTGTGTATGTGCCGTTGGTAAACTCACGGTTCATTAAGGAGCCGCCCTTTGCATGGCGCATACGGAATCCCACGCCGGCGAAAGCATCGACCTTACTGCTGTTGAGATTGACATTGACACCTGCATTGCCGCCGCCACGGGAGTTGCCGCTTATTTCGGCACTTCCGTAATATCCCGCCTTACGGTTCTTCTTGAGTACGATATTGATGATGCCCGCAGTGCCTTCCGGACTGTATTTCGCCGAAGGGTTGGTGATGACCTCGATTTTGTCGATGGTCTCTGCCGGAATCTGTTCGAGAATCTGCGCACGATTGTCGGCGGTAAGTCCGGATTCCTTGCCATTTATCCATATTGTCACTGAGGAGTTGCCTCGGAGCGACACTTCACCATCCTGGTCAACTTCTACGGATGGTATTGATTCGAGAAGTTCGGATGCTGATTGCCCGGCGGCTGTGACGTTGGCGTCTACGCTAAACACTTTTTTGTCGAGTTCGAAACGCATCTGGCTGCGTATCCCTTCTACCACCACTTCCTGAAGAAGTTTAGTGTCGTCTGCAAGACGGAGTGTGCCGAGATCAATGTCGTCCTTCTTCACTTCTACCGGACGCTCCTGGTCTATACTGCCTACATTTGAAATCTTGACTATATATTTGCCATCCTTCACACCTTTTAGAATGAATACGCCATTCTCATCGGTATTGGTGCCGATCGGAAGAGGTTTGCCGGTAGCTGCATTCACGAGCTGCACAGTCACGAAATCCATCGGATCGCCTGTTTCCTTGTTGATAACCTTACCTGTAATGTCTCCGGCAGCGAGAGCCGTCAGAGGGAGAATGCCCATGCATACGGGCATTAGAAATTTTAAGTTCATAGTTTCATCGTAATTCAATCTTTCTTATGACATCTGTCGCCTGCGAAAGTTTAAACGGTATCCCCAAAAAAATACATCATGCACAAACATCAAGCATAAACATTATGCACATCATGATAAAACATCAAGCACATCATATATTGTGTTGTGCAAAATGCTCACAAATATATGATGTGCATGATGTCACGGCATGATGTGCATGATGTCGTGAACGGATGTGCATGATGTGTCAGCAGGTGCCGTAGCGGAGCTGGCGGTAGAAGTTAAGGGTTGTGGCGGTCATGTAGGGTGCCAGCCAGAGGTAACCGATGCCGCAGGTGATGATTGCGAGAATCATCCAGCCTATAAAGCGGAGGTATAGGCAGAAGAGATTCATCTTTTGTCCGTTCATGAGGTTCCAGCTCATCTTTAGGGCGTCGATGCCGGAGATATTGGGATCATCTGCCATGATGAAGAACGTCATGGAGAAGCCCAGACCGATGATAATGCCCGGCACAATCAGTAGGGCGGTGCCGATGCTGACTGCTACGGAGTAAAGCAATCCGGCAATTAGCGTCTCTACGAAACGGTCGAAGCCCTTGAAAAGTAGGTTGAGGTTCATTGCCTTTGTGTCGACAAGACAGCCGATGAATAGGAAGTAGCCGAACGATAGCGATCCGAAGAGAACGAGTTCGCCGATGTAGGTGCACGATGCCGCACCCATGATGACGAGGTAGATCAGTGTGCCGATTGCCGCATTCATCCAATTGTCGGCAAGTTGAGCCTTTGCGCGGTGCATCAAAGAGATATTGTCTATCATGCTGTTTGAGATTTATAGGTGTATAATAATGAGTAACAGATATCAGTTGATAAGTGACATACAAAATTACAAAAAATTTTTAAAACAACTAATTTTTTATTAAATTCGCGCAAGTGGAAGTCTTGACGGCTTAGTCATGCTGCTTGACAAATCTAATCATAAAACATATACATTACATGAAAGAGAACGAAGACGACATCATGACCGGCACCGGACTGCCGGAAAACGCTTTTCGCGAACTGGGGGCTGACGAGAGTTACACACCTGTGATGCATCCCGCCCACGACCAGAAAGAGGTGACTCCTTATTCAGTAGTCACCGGTATTGTAATGGCGATAATCTTCTCGGCGGCTGCCGCATATCTCGGTCTGAGAGTGGGGCAGGTGTTTGAGGCGGCTATCCCGATCGCCATAATAGCCGTGGGGTTGAGCAATGCCCTCGGCAAGAAGAATCCATTGGGACAGAATGTGATTATACAGAGCATCGGCGCATGTTCGGGTGTGATTGTGGCGGGAGCGATCTTCACCCTCCCCGCTCTCTTCATCCTTCAGGCGAAGTATCCCGACATCACGGTGGAGTTCTATCAGATATTCCTGTCGTCGTTATTGGGCGGCATACTCGGAATATTATTCTTTATCCCGTTCCGTAAATATTTCGTGAAAGACATGCACGGCAAGTATCCCTTCCCGGAGGCAACAGCCACCACTCAGGTGCTCGTGTCGAGCCAGTCGAAGGATTCAGCCGAGGGAGGACAGGCAAAGACTCTTGTCGTGGCGTCGCTCATAGGCGGTATCTACGATTATCTTGTGGCTACGTTCGGATGGTGGGCAGAGACGGTGACTTCAATGGCATCTACTGCCGGACAGGTTTTGGCGGAGAAGACTAAGCTGGTGCTCAGTTGCAATACGGGTGCGGCTCTTCTCGGATTGGGCTACATCGTGGGTCTGAAATACGCTTTTGTAATATTCGCCGGATCGATATTCGTATGGTGGATCATAATCCCGCTGATGGGCACGTATGGCAGCCCGGAACTGGTGTCAATGTCATCGGATGCGTTGTTTAAGGATTATGCGCGACTGATAGGCATCGGCGGTATAGCTATGGCAGGTGTCATAGGCATCATAAAGTCATGGCCCATCATCCAGCAAGCTGTCGGACTCGCCGGCAGAGAGCTTAAAGGTGGTGCATCCTCTGTAAAGGAACAGCGTTGGCAGATGGATATCTCGATGAAGCATATCGTATTCTTTATCGTAATAGCCCTTGTAGCAGTTCTCATCTTCTTCTGGGCAGGCGTTATCAACACGTTGTGGCAGGCATTCGTGGCATGGCTTGTAGTCACTGTCATAGCATTCCTCTTCACTACTGTTGCTGCTAATGCAATTGCGATAGTAGGCTCGAATCCCGTGTCAGGGATGACTCTTATGACCCTCATCATCGCTTCCGCGATATTTGTTGGTATAGGTCTTAACGGCACATCCGGTATCGTGGCATCGATGGTGATAGGCGGTGTTGTCTGCACGGCACTCTCGATGGCAGGCGGTTTTGTGACCGACCTCAAGATCGGTTATTGGCTCGGTTCCACTCCAAAGAAGCAGGAGAGTTGGAAATTCCTCGGCACTCTCGTGTCGGCGGCTACAGTCGGTGGTGTCATCATGCTTCTCAACCAGGTGTATGGTTTCACCGGAGATGATGCGCTTGTGGCTCCGCAGGCAAATGCAATGGCAAAGGTGATTGAGCCGCTTATGATGGGTGGTGACACTCCATGGATTCTGTATATGGTAGGTGCTATTCTTGCCTGCATCCTTAACTGGCTTGGTGTGCCGGCATTGGCATTCTGTCTGGGTATGTTCATCCCCTTGTCGCTCAATACTCCGATGCTTGTCGGCGGTGCTATCGCATACTACGTCAGCAATTCTTCCAAGGATAAGGCTGTCAATGATGCCCGTCGTGACCGTGGCACTCTGATTTCGTCGGGTCTTATCGCCGGCGGTGCATTGTTCGGAGTGTTTGCTGCAATCACCCGCTTCGTAGGGTTTGAATATCAGACTCCAGGCAGCTACGAGATGACGCAGATGCTCGGATGCGTGGCTTACCTGCTTCTCATCGGCTACCTTATCTGGGATAGCAAACGTGCGAAATAACATGGAATAATCCATAGAAAACCTCATCTGGTATTGTATGGGGTAAGTGTCTAAGTGCCCACTTCCATTTGTAGCTTAACCTGCAAACGGAAGTGGGCACTGAATTTTTCATTTATGACGTTATCAATTTATTCTTGGGCGATTTCCGGATTTTGAAATGTCATGTGATTTGTTTATTTTTGCATTGAAGTTTATCAGAAATAAATCACTACATTTTAATATGCCTGATGATTCTATAAAATATCCGATTGGAGTGCAGTCTTTCGAGGAATTGCGGAAGGGTGGCTACGTATATATAGACAAGACCTCAATATTTCCGGAATTATTCCGTAAGAAATATTATTTCATGTCGCGTCCGCGCAGATTTGGAAAGAGTCTTTTATTATCTACTTTGGAAGCTTTTTTCAAAGGTAAGAAAGAGTTGTTTGAAGGCTTGACAATATACGATCTGGAGAAAGAATGGATTGAATATCCGGTAGTGCATATTGATTTTGCAACAATGAACGAGTGTGAAATCCTGAATTTTGAGAAGGATTTACGTCTCATGATCAAAAATATTGCGGAGGAATATGGCGTTGATCCCGAAAAAGACGGTTGGTATCCGGATGAATACACGTTGGGAAGTCTGTTCTCTGAATTGATAAGGATATTGGCAAAGAAAACGGGTAGGAATGTGGTGGTGCTGATTGATGAATACGACAAGGGTATTCTTGATCTTCTTCAGGATGAGGAGAAGTTGCAGCAAGCGACAGTGGCTTTACGCCCATTCTTTTCTGTACTTAAATCGCAAGACCGTTATATAAAATTTGCATTCGTCACCGGGGTGTCGCGGTTTCGCAACACAACGCTCTTTTCCGGATTTAATAATCCGTCGGATATAAGTATGGACGCACGTTTCGGCACGTTGCTCGGTATTACAAAGGAGGAGATGTTGCGTTATTTGTCATCAGGAATAAAGGAACTTGCGGAATCGTATAATTATCCATGTGACAAGACGATAGAATTGTTGATAAATAAATATGACGGCTATCGGTTTACACGTGCAAAGGAATACGTATTCAATCCATTTAGTCTATTGAGTGCATTAGATTCCAGGCAATTGGATCCGTATTGGATAATGACCGGTTCGTCAAGGATATTGGCAAAGTTCTTAAAGAAATCTCGTTTTAGATTAGAAGACTTGACAGAAAAGTGGGTGTCGTTTGAAAAATTGTCTACTCCGTTTTCAGTTGATAATCCATTGTCTCTGTTTTTCCAGACAGGTTATCTGACCATACGGGATTTTGATGGCGACGGTTATTATCGCCTTGGTATACCCAATCAGGAAGTGCAGTCTTCTTTGGTCAATCTTCTTATTCCTGAGTTTGTGGAGGGTGATGCCGGATTTGAGATTGAAGACATACAGCAGACACTACGCAGGGCTATTAATAATGGCGATGTAGATGGAATGATGCGTACTCTTAAAGGGTTGTTGGCAAGTGTGCCATATCAGATTATTGATAACAAACCTATGGAGAAACATCTTCACTTGTGCCTGTATATGATATTTATGATGTTAGGAGCAAACTCAGAATGTGAGGTTTCGCGATCAGCCGGAAGGGTTGACATGGTGGCGCAGACTCCGTGGCGAGTCTATGTGTTTGAATTTAAGATTGATCGGAATCCTTCCGAGGCATTGCGTCAAATATCATCTAAAGGATATTCTTTGTCATGGGAGGCAAGGGACAGGACTGTGGTGAAGGTGGGCGTGAATTTCTCTACGGAATTACGCACTATTTCTGATTGGTCGTATGAAATAATTTAAGGAGGTTACGTTGTTAATCATTAGATGAATTTATGGAAAAGAATTCAAAAATTTACGTGGCGGGTCATCGCGGAATGGTAGGCTCTGCCATTGTGCGGGAGTTGAAACGTCAAGGATATGAGAATATTATCACCCGTACTCATGCCGAACTTGATCTTGTGAATCAAAAGGCAGTGGATGATTTCTTTGCCGCCGAACGTCCGGAATACGTGTTTTTGGCAGCAGCAAAGGTGGGCGGAATTGAGGCAAACGCATCGCATCCGGCAGATTTCATGTATCAGAACATGATGCTTGAGATGAACGTCATAAACGCTGCGTGGCGCAACGGTTGCAAGAAACTGGAATTTCTCGGTTCATCCTGTATTTACCCGCGTCTTGCCCCTCAGCCGATGCCCGAATCATGTCTGTTGACCTCCTCTCTCGAACAGACGAATGAGGCATACGCCTTGGCGAAGATCAGTGGTCTGAAATATTGCGAGTATCTAAACCGTCAGTATGGCACCGACTATATATCGGTGATGCCTACAAACCTATATGGACCGAACGATAACTATCATCCTACGCATAGCCATGTGCTTCCGGCTCTTATCCGTCGCTTCCACGAGGCAAAGGAGAATGGATTGAAGGAAGTGGTATGTTGGGGCGACGGCAGTCCGCTCCGGGAGTTCCTTTACGTGGATGACCTTGCAAACCTCTGTGTGTTCCTGATGAATAATTACAGTGGCAACGAGACTGTGAATGCCGGCACCGGGAAGGAACTGACAATAAAGGAGCTTTCCGAACTTGTGGCAAAGACTGTCGGTTATGAAGGGAGGATTGTATGGGATACTTCCAAACCTAACGGCACGCCCCGCAAACTCCTTGACGTGAGCAAGGCGCAGGCTCTCGGATGGAACTACAGGACAGAACTTCCCGATGGATTGCGACTCGCCTACGAGGATTTCCTTTCCAATCCCATGCGTGCCGAACGCTAATCCGATTCCCACAGAAGCATATATGGATTAGTTAATAAAAATCACCCCCGTAGTCTATGAGAAATGACTGCGGGGGTGATTTTTTTGATTACCGATTGTATATTTCGTCTTACTTTTTCAGGCGGTCGTCATGCTCAAGGAGCCAGAGCGCGATCTGGACGGCGTTGAGGGCGGCGCCTTTCTTTATCTGGTCGCCTACTACCCAGAAGCTGAGCCCGTTGGGATCGCAGAGATCTTTGCGCAGACGTCCTACATATACGGGATCCTTGCCTGTGATGTCGAGCGGCATCGGGTATTCCTTCTCGGCAGGATTATCCTTGACGATCAGACCTGGAGCCTTCTCAAAGGCAGCAAGCACCTCCTCTGTAGAGAGCGGACGCTCAGTCTCAAGCCAGATAGCCTCGCTATGAGCACGCAGAACGGGAACGCGCACACACGTTGCGCTGACCTTGATGTCGTCGGAATGCATGATCTTACGCGTCTCGTTATACATCTTCATCTCCTCCTTCGTATAGCCGTTTTCGGTAAACACGTCTACGTGGGGGATGAGGTTGAATGCAAGCTGATAAGCAAACTTCTCGATTGTCGGCGCGTTGCCGTCGGCAAGCTCCTTATACTGGTTGATAAGCTCCTGCATGGCAGCAGCACCCGCGCCGCTGGCAGCCTGATAAGTTGCCACGTGCACACGGCGGATGGGGGAGAGGTCGTGGATAGGCTTCAGAGCCACCACCATCTGTATCGTTGTACAGTTAGGGTTGCCGATTATATTGCGCGGACGGTCGAGGGCATCCTCTCCGTTTACTTCCGGCACCACCAAAGGCACGTCAGCATCCATACGGAACGCGCTGCTGTTGTCGATCATGACTGCACCGTGGCGAGTGATCACGTCGGCATATTCCTTTGAAGTGCCCGCACCGGCTGAAGTGAAGGCAATGTCTATGCCGGAGAAGTCGGAATCTTTCGACAGAAGCTCTACAACCACTCTCTTGCCGCGGAACTCATACTCTGAACCTGCGCTGCGCGGCGAACCGAAGAGACGCAGATTGTCTACGGGAAAATTCTGCTCGTCAAGCACTTTGAGAAGCTCCTGACCTACTGCGCCACTGGCGCCTACTATTGCTACGTTCATAATGAGTGTCTCCTTTTTGCGTGGTGATTACTGCTTGCCGGAAGTGGCAACTCCGCGGTTGATTTTCTTCACCAGACCCTGAAGCACAGAGCCGGGACCAAGCTCGATAAATTCATCGGCACCGTCAGCGATCATAGCCTCTACGTCCTGAGTCCAACGCACCGGAGCGGTGAGCTGCTTGATGAGGTTAGCCTTGATCTCTTCAGGATCTGTGTGAGGCTTGGCGTCTACATTCTGATATACGGGGCATACGGGAGTCTGGAATTTCGCTGCTGCGATAGCCTCTGCGAGCTCCTCCTGTGCAGGCTGCATGAGAGGGCTATGGAACGCACCGCCCACTTTAAGCTTCATTGCACGTTTTGCACCGGCAGCAAGCATCTTCTCGCATGCGGCATCAATACCTTCCACTGTGCCGGAGATTACCACCTGACCGGGGCAGTTGTAGTTGGCGGGAGCAACAACGTCGTCTACTTCAGCGCAAAGCTCCTCTACCTTGGCATCGGGAAGCGCAAGCACTGCTGCCATTGTTGAGGGGCGTGCCTCACATGCCTTCTGCATGGCGTGTGCACGGGCTGACACAAGTTTGAGTCCCTCCTCAAATGAGAGAGCACCGGCTGCCACGAGTGCTGAGAACTCTCCGAGGCTGTGACCGGCTACCATGTCTGGCTTGAACTCGTCGCCAAGACTTTTGGCGAGAATCACGCTGTGGAGGAAGATGGCGGGCTGTGTCACCTTTGTCTGCTTGAGGTCGTCCTCTGTGCCTTCAAACATGAGGTCTGTGATACGGAAACCGAGAATCTCGTTTGCCTCGTCAAAGAGTTTGCGAGCTTCTGCATTTGTCTCGTAGAGGTCTTTACCCATGCCTACGAACTGAGCACCCTGGCCCGGGAAAACGTATGCTTTCATTCTTAATCTGTTGTTGTTTTTTACCTTTGGGATAAAATGTTCGAAACTTTTGGCGACAAAGTTACGAAAAATATCTGTATTAGAGAAATATTTCTTCAATAAGAGGTCATAATGCGGTTTATACCGTCATTTTGGCATGATATAATACAAGAAATCTTGTCATGAGAAATCTCACTCCGGGTCAGACGCAGGGTATACTGGGATTTATGATGAAAAGGCGTTCCGTGGCGCGTGTCACGGCAGTGTAGAGCCAGCGGTAGAAATCGCTCCCGATCGCCTCGGGATCTATGGCACCCATGTCGACGTAGACGTGTCGCCATTGTCCTCCCTGAGCCTTGTGGCAGGTGACGCAGTAAGCATATTTGGCATGCAGGGCATTATAGAACGGGTCTTCAAGAGCACCCTTTATCTTATGAGAGAGTTCTCCGTCATACTCCGCCATGACGCGGTTGTAAAAACGTTCCATCTCTTCACGCGGCACTGTCGGACCGTCGGCGATAAGGCTGCGGAGCATGATTTTGGCTGCCACCGGGGTAGGGGTGTCGGGCAGTTTCAGCTCCACTTCCGCAAACCATCTGCCGTAAGCCTTCTCATTCTTACCTACCCATGTCACTTCCGCTGTCTCTCCGTTGGCTATGAAATTCTTCAGCTTGTTGATCTTGCTCCAATAATAATCATTCTTGGCAATCACGATGCGGTCGCCTTGCTGGAGTGGCGCGTCGGCATACATTACCATGTTGCGTATTGCGCGGTTGAAATTATTGGCGCGTCGGTTCGAACGTGTGACTATTAGCGTCTCATCCTGTCCGACGCTGCCCCATGAGTCGGATAGCGAGTCGGCAAGTTCCTGTGATGATATGACCGTCACGTCGGGAAAGTTGCGTGTGTAGAGACTGAACTGGCTGCTGTCTTGGTTGCCGAAAAGAAACTTCCGGATGATGGTGGCGTTGTGGAGTATCCCACTCCCTGCCGACTGCCTCACGGGGAGGTCGAGGGTGAAGAATATCGGGTTCAGTCCAATCTGCCTTAATCGTTCCGGATTCATCGCGGGGCTGTCCGACTGTCCCACCGGGGGAAGCTGTGCGAGATCCCCCACTAAAATCATGGCACATCCGGGAGCACCATAGACGTGGCGACACATTTGCTGAAGCAGCGATGAGGAGAAGGATTGACCGTCGGTGACGAGTGAAGCCTCATCCACTATAAATAAGGAGTAGGCATCCTTATTCTCGGCGAGGAAGAATGTGGTGTTGCTTGGGTTTGTGGAGTCGCCGCGGAAGATACGTTTGTGTATGGTCGAAGCCTTGTCGCCTGACATTGCCGCCGCCACTTTCGCAGCTCTTCCCGTCGGGGCGAGAAGGAATGTCTTGACGTTTGACATGCGCAATGCCTTCACCGTGGCACCCATCACGGAGGTCTTTCCCGTACCGGCATATCCGTTAAGTACGAATACGTCGCGAGGTCCCCTGTTGATGATAAACGAGGATAGGGCATGGATAAGCGCGAGCTGCCGGTCATTTGGCACGAACGCGAGCATCGAGAGGGTCAGGTCGGTGAGTTGCTGTGTGGTCATTGGTTTATGGTCAGCTTGTGTTTTGACTCAAAAATTACGCTAAATTACAAAAAATAAGTCATAGACCATCCCTTTCCGGAGGTAAGTTGATATAAAAGGATGTAAAATTGGTTAAAAAATTTCGTGGAATATGGATAATATGAGAAATTATTTCTAAATTTGCAGACGAAAAGGGTATGCCATCCTTTTAGAAGAGCGGCGGCAGTAGGAAAGAAAATAGAACGTTGCGGGTCGTCGCTTAAAATAAATATTGAGAACTAATGTTTTAAATCATATTCAAGACATGAAAATTGAAAAGATTATCGGTCGCGAGGTGCTTGATTCCCGTGGCAATCCTACAGTAGAAGTTGACGTATATCTCGAAAGCGGTGCATTCGGTCGTGCAGCTGTTCCCTCCGGAGCATCTACAGGCGTAAACGAGGCTCTTGAGCTTCGTGACGGCGACAAGAGCCGCTACATGGGCAAAGGCGTACAGAAAGCCGTAGCTAACGTGAACGGTCCTATCGCTGAGGCTCTCAAAGGTATGAGCGCACTTGATCAGATTGCAGTAGACGAGGCTATGATCGCTCTCGACGGCACTCCGACAAAATCTAACCTCGGTGCAAACGCTATCCTCGGCGTTTCTCTCGCAGTTGCTAAGGCAGCCGCTGACTATCTCGGTCTTCCCCTTTACAAATATATCGGTGGTGCAAATAGCTACGTGCTCCCCGTGCCTATGATGAACATCATCAACGGTGGTGCTCACTCTGACGCTCCCATCTGCTTCCAGGAGTTCATGATCCGTCCTGTAGGCGCATGCTGCTTCAAAGAGGGTATCCGCATGGGTACAGAGGTATTCCACAACCTCAAATCAGTGCTCAAGGCTCGCGGTCTTGCTACAGCAGTAGGTGACGAGGGTGGTTTCGCTCCCAAGCTCGAAGGCACAGAGGACGCTCTCAACGTAATTATGGAGGCTATCAAGAAAGCAGGTTACGAGCCCGGTAAGGACGTGACTATCGGTCTTGACGTTGCTTCTTCTGAGTTCTACAGAGATGGTAAATACCACTACTCTTCACTCAACAACGGCACTCCGAAAGAGGAGAACGGTAAGGTTCTTACAAGCGAGGAGCAGGCTCAGTACATGGCTGAACTCGTAAGCAAATATCCTATCGACTCTATCGAGGACGGTATGGCTGAGAACGACTGGGAGGGCTGGAAGCTTCTCACAGACCTTATCGGCGACCGTTGCCAGCTCGTAGGTGACGACCTCTTCGTTACTAACGTTAAATATCTCGAGCGTGGCATCGCTGAGGGTTGCGCTAACTCAATCCTCGTGAAGGTTAACCAGATCGGTTCACTCACTGAGACTCTCCGTGCAGTTGAGATGGCTCAGCGCAACGGCTACACAGCTGTCATCTCTCACCGTTCAGGCGAGACTGAGGACGCTACTATCGCTGACATCGCTGTGGCTACAAACGCTGGTCAGATCAAGACCGGTTCTGCAAGCCGCTCTGACCGTATGGCTAAATACAACCAGCTTCTCCGCATCCAGGAGGAACTTGGCAAGGATGCTCAGTACGGCTACAAGAAAATCGCTAAGAAGTAAGTTCCTTCTTACTGCTTGAAAATATGAAACTCCCGGCATGGTCGAAACTATGCCGGGAGTTTTATTATGCCTTTGCGGCTGATGTCGATGTATTTTGTGTGGTATCTCCACCTTTGCCGGACGTGGTGGAAACGTATATTGCGGAGAATACTCCAAGCGCAATGATCATAATAGCCTGGCAGCTCCACATCACGATGCTGAATGCTGTCCCTTCAGTGTTGGATATGCCAAAAAGCGAGAGAGCGAACATGATGGCAAGGTTCCAGGGACCAAGACCGCCGTTGGAGGGTATCGCCATTGACATCGATCCGAATACAAACACCACCAGCCCCGGAATTAGCCCATACGCCATGTGGGGGTCGGTGATGAGTTTGTGTGTGAACGGGAATGCGAAGAACACTACATACGTCTGAAGGAAATAGCATACCCATATTGCAATGGTCAGCAGGAGATAGAGCCACCATTTCTTCATGGTGAATATCACTTTGAAGCCATCCCATATCCTGTCGAGATTGGTGTCGAGACGTTTCACCCATATCATAGTCTTGCAGAAATGCAGTATCGCCCATAAGCCGCCGACGACGATGCCGAGACCTATCCATACCACAGGGTCGTCAGTAATGTCGCGCATATCTCTTCCGAGGGAGTATCTGTTGATGAAATCAGAGATGAAAGGGTGTGCCACCACGAGCGACACGCCCAGCAGCACAAGGATGACCACGAGGTCTGAACCCCGGTCGCCCACATCCGTGCCGATTACGGTGGAGAGTTGCGTCTTCTCCCTGCGGCTAACAAACACGCACCGCCACGCCTCGCCGAGCTGCGGAAAGACGATGTTGAGGGCATACGCTCCCCATATCGTGACCCATTCACACACCACCGGCATTCTCTTCACGCCGGCAGCACGAAGCTGAAGACCCCATCTCACTCCACGGATCATGCGCGACAGCATGGTCAGAAGCATCATCACTGCAATCCAGCAGAAATTGCATCCATCCTTGACCGTAGTCACTACGTCATGGAAATTGACTTTATGAAACAGCCATATAAGAAGGCATACCGATATGACGAGTGGAACGACATAGCGCAGTCCTTTCCCCAAGTATTCCCTGACCGCATTCTTGTAGGAATGTCCGGAATCGGAGACGGATGTGGTAGAGGGAATGAGGGAGGAGGTATTTGTGGAGACATCGGGAATAGCTCCGGGGGATGTGGAGATGTGAGACGAAGTGTCGTTTGTATTCATATTTCGTAAATGACTTCAATGAGATGATTTATTGGTGTAGGTACTTACTTGATAAGACCTACTACTTATAACAATACAGGCACGTCAACTTGTTGCTGAATACTCGCTTTTTTATCCTGTCGCTCTGTGCTTTTTATGCCAATACGGTTGGTTGAATGGAATTAATTCGCTAATTTTGCGAATAAAATGCGGAAGAATGTTTATGGTGTTGCACAACATTGAGAGAGCCGGTCATTTTTCCGCATGTGGAAACAACTAAAAATATACAAAATGAGATTTCCTGTCTTATCACCCCAGGAGGCCGCATCGTTGTTTCATAATGGCGACAACGTTGGTCTTTCCGGTTTCACAGCCCCGGGAGCTCCAAAAGTGGTTCCGACTGCGATAGCAGAAATGGCTGAACGTCTTCACGCTGAAGGAAAAGAATTTAAGATCAACATTTTCTCCGGCGCATCTACAAGCGACCGTTGCGACGGTGTGCTTGCGCGTGCGAATGCTATAGGCATGCGTACTCCCTATCAGAATCTTCCTGACCTTCGTAAGCGTATCAATGCTCACGATTGCCACTATTTCGACCTTCATCTTTCGGAACTTGCACAGAAATTCCGCTATGGATTCTATGGCGAGCTTGACTTTGCCATCATAGAGGTGAGCGACATCAAGGATGACGGTACAGTGGTGGTTGGTATGGGTGTGGGCAACGTGCCGACTTATGCCAAGTATGCAAAGAAAATCATCATAGAGCTTAACGAGAAACTGCATCATGCTCTTTTCGGATTGCACGACATCTATCTGCCGCTTGATCCCCCTAACCGCGACGTGATTCCTATCTTCCATCCCAATGACCGTATCGGTTCTCCGGTGCTCAAGCTTGATCCGGATAAGATTGTGGGCGTCGTGATGAGCGACTCTTTCGATGGAGTGAAGGCATTCTCCAATCCCGATGAGGTGACAAACAAGATTGGTGCAAACGTCTGTGATTTCCTTATCGGAGAGATGAGGGCAGGAAGAATACCGTCGTCATTCCTCCCCATACAGAGTGGTGTGGGCAACGTGGCAAATGCTGTTCTATATGGTCTTGCCGATGCCAAGGAGATTCCTCCCTTCGCAATGTATACTGAGGTGATTCAGGATGCAGTCATCGATCTCATGAAGAAAGGTCGTTGCAAATTTGGCAGCACAAGCTCACTGACCGTGTCCAATGAGGTGGAGCAGGACGTCATAGACAATATCGAGTTCTTCAAGGAGAAGGTAGTGATCCGTCCGGTGGAGATCTCTAACAATCCGGAGGTAATCCGTCGTCTCGGTGTAATCGCCATGAACACTGCGCTTGAGGCTGACATATTCGGTAATGTCAACTCTACACATGTGACCGGCACACGCATGATGAACGGTATCGGCGGTTCGGGCGACTTCGCACGTAATGCCTACATATCAATCTTCTCTTGCCCGTCAATCACCAAGGAGGGTAAGATTTCTAACATTGTGCCGATGGTTTCCCACATGGATCATTCTGAGCACTCTGTAGACATAATCGTCACTGACCAGGGTATTGCCGATCTTCGTGGCAAGGATCCTATCCAGCGAGCTAAGGAGATTATCAACAATTGTGCTCACCCGATGTATCGCGAATTGCTGACCGACTATCTCAACATGGGCGGTCCGACAGGTGGACAGACCCCGCACACACTTCGTGCATCGCTTGCATTCCACACGGAATTCCTCCAGAGCGGTGACATGCGCAACGTCGATCTATCCAAATACTGATTCCGCATAAATAGCCAATAAAATCTCCGTGCTTCCCGTGTTCCGCGTGGTAAAACAACCGCAGGGAGCACAAAGAGCACAGAGAAATTTTATCATAAATAAAAACTAAACTCGCCGCGTTCTCCGTGCTCCCCGTGGTGTAATAACCGCAGAGTGCATAGAGAGCGCGGAGTTTTTGTATTAAAATTGGGATAAAATTTTTGTGGAAATAATAAAAAGAAGTATTTTTGCGATTGAAATATAAAAACTTAGAGATTATGAGGAAATTAAGTTATTTTTGCTTAATCGCTTCCACCTTACTTGCCGGATGTGGGAAGGATGATGTCGTGAAACCGGAGCCGGAACCTGTCGTAAGGATTGAGAACCGGTCTTATTCTCCAGAAGATGTATATCTTGAAACGACTTACTATTCACATGGCTCTTGGACTGAGCAGGTGGAAATGCGTCCGTATGATAGACTTGTGGTGACGGCAAATGAAAATAATGAAGGATATATTACTTTTACAACTGATGATTTTGACTTGGAGACAGTGCCGGGAATCTCCGCTAATGATAAACTTCCGAGATTGTCATTCCTGAAATTTGGTAAAGAGGCTTCCCTACCGGTCACCTTTGTTCCCAATTCCAATAAAGTATTCAAATATGATGAGAACGGACATGTTGTTGAAGAAAAAACAAGTAGATATTCCTGCGAATGTAAACTTGACACATTAGGTATGAGGATCTCCTTGTCTTTAAGATTTATTGATGGAAAAGTGAAAGGTACTTTCTATCAATACACCTACCCATTTGATAATAATATATACAATAGTATTGATTGGCATTGGGTATATGATAACACTGCCGTAAGTCACAATATCGCAGATATACCTGTCAGAGACAAGGGTCTTCATTATGAATCGTCACCTTTTATTCTAAGTTGGAACAGTTCTCTATATCCAGATAATATAAAGGAAGAGATAAGTGCTGAGGATTTCATTCAGACTCTGCTAAACACTCCGTTTCTGTCGGAATCAATCTATGGTTTTGAATCTTCAGGTGAAAGTCTAATCTCTATCTCGATGTTGATTTGCAGATTATGTTCAGGATTGTATTTTTACGATTCAAGTAGTTCGTCTTTTCATCCCGAAATATCATGGTATGCGGTTTCGGAGAATCTATGGGATGGCAGTTATCCTTTTGTGGTAGCACCTGAATCGTTTAAGACGAATATGAATGTCTGCGATATAAAGAACTCGACGTTTAGGCTATTCATTGATCCACAGGGTCTCTTCAAAATAAGGATTCCGAAGAAAATGTCACCTAATTCTGATGGTATCAGAGTGCCTTCTTATTATGCTGCTGACACTCCTGCGATGAAGATGCTGGTATATAATCTCATAAAGGCTGTTTCACCGGCAAATGTGAATGGAATCCTTATGAACTATGAATTCTTTGGTCCGGTGGATAAGAGAAATAAAGCTACAAAGTTCAGAATGACTTTCGCGGATGCGGAGTTGTCAAAATCATTCCTGAAAGCACTGTTGTTGCCCCTATTGAAGGATGATGGTAATTACAACAGACTGATGGATGCATGGAAGATGGATGAGGCCACCAACCCGTATTTCGACGATTTGAAATATCTGGTGGATAATCTTGAAGAGATGCTTGATAACACGACAGATATCAAACTTGGTTGGTCATATTCCAAAGGTGCGACAACCGAAGAGCTAAAGTCTCTTGGAATGCAACAATACCACTACCTATACCCAAATAATAAATAATGACCCTTAATAAATAATGACCCTCCCTGTTCTCTGTGCTCCCCGTGGTGAAACAACCACTGAGTACACAGAGAGCGCGTAGTTTTTTTATTATCACAAAAACAAAAAATCTCTGTAATCTCCGCGCTCCTCGTGGTGAAACAATCGCAGAAAATGCAGAGTGATTTTTTCATAAAGTAATACAAATCAAAACTTCTGTGAAACACGCTTATAAGGTGCCTGTTACATCACTTTGAAAATTAAATAGCCGCCCGGTTGGAGATACGTGTATCCGGTAGTTTCAGAATCGTCCTCATCCGGATTCGGTTTGGGACTCACCGGGGAGATGCCTATTATAGAATTAGGATCTGAAAATTCGAGTTTGATTTTCTGGAAATTAAAAGGATCGTGATTAACGATGACAATGAAGTCATTATCACCATTCTTTAGATGTGACACCATCACCCCTTGTGCCTCTGTCTCCAGAGTCTTTATAAAGCCGAATGTGGAGGAGAAAGGCTTTGTCCCGGGATAAGTCGTGCCGGCATGTCTGACATCTATGACTTCACAACCATAGAAAACATGATTGAACATTTTGATTTCACTATTCACGGTCTGCACCCGATACCAAATCTCTGTCTTATTCCCTTGCAGGTCAATCGGAGCTGATGTGTAGTATTCTCCGTAAACTCCATTACTGTTCTTGATTGAATAGCGTTGGGAATATGACCAGTAAACAATTCCCTGTGCACCGTATGCCAATGCGGAGAAGGCTTCCCAACGAAGTTCTCCTTCAGTTGGAATAGGTCGTCCGTTTTTATCAGGACCAAGTACGCATGCCGAAGCAGGATAGCATTTTTCTACATAAGGCATACACAAGGAATAAGTCCAGAAAGGTCTATTGGCCTTTTTCGCTTTGTCATGAAACATCTGTAGAAATTTGTAGAAGTCTGAGGTTCTTACAATTGTTCTCCCATTATAGTATCTAACTGGATAGAAATCATAAGACCATAGTACTGGATGAAACATGTTTTGAAAGTAATCCAGATATTCTTCGAGAGTCCCGATGTCTCCCAAGTGATCTTTCCATTCTGATGAAGACGGAGTCATATCGACGGCAAGATTGGTATAGACGAGATGTTTGGGGTCAAGTTCCCTGATTTTATCATGAATTGCTTTTAACCATGAAAGTTTTTCAAACAAAGGTTCATCCATCATTTCATAACCTCCGAGCAAAGGATTGTCTTTGTATTTATTTACAAGATTGCTCATCTGCATCTCATCCTTGTCTTGTTGACAAATTATAATCTTTAGGCCGGAATCTTCAGCACGTTCAAAAGTTTTTGCAATGTCAAGATCTCGTTCCTTTTCAGCAGCAATGGAAATTGCATTAAAACCACATTGAAAAATCTCTTTGAATCTCGCGGAAGTGAATTGTGCTTCATATTTATCTGTTGGATAATCACGATTATAAGGTGTGACCGGTGATTTGGCGAGAATCGTTATTGCTCCGGGGGTGGGAGGCGCGACAGGAGATGGGTAGGAACTTGTTGAAATAATCATGTGAGATAAGAGTTAATTGGGTTGATAATAGATTGTATAACAAAGAGTGTATTGAATTGGTTTAAATTTATATAGAAATATCAATAGAGATTCTCGGCTCTTTCATTTAAAATTTGTCGCATGGACATAAAAGAATCCTACTTGACCAAAAAAAATTCGGTTGGAACCAATATGATATGGGTGCCAATACACCGGCAAACTTACAAAGGAAATCTCGCTTCACCATCACCAGAGGCAGCATAATGAAAGACTTGTCGGTTTTGCCTTCTTCATACCGGATTTCCGCAGGATTGGCAAAGGCAATCACCGACATGAGTTCGGCGACATGATCATATTGATGATTCTTGCGCACATGTAAAAATGTATCGACAAGTTTATTTAAAATTTGTTTAAATACATTAAAAAAAATAAAGATGAATGTGGATACATATTTTTAATATGTATTTTTGCGGTTGATTTACAAAAACGTATGAATTATGAAAACAATTAGTTGTCTTTGCCTGCTTGCTTCCATATTGCTTGCCGGATGTGGGAAGGAAGATATGGTCAACAAGGATTCTGATCCTGTCTTGAGGATTGAGAACAGGACTTACTCTTCTGAAGATGTTTATCTTGAAACGTCTTATTATTCACATGGTTCCGTGATTGATCAGGTTAAAATGCGCCCGCAAGACAAACTTGTGGTGACTGCCAATGAAAACAATGAGGGATATATTACATTTACTTCCGACGATTTTGATTTAAGCGATGTCACCGGCATTCCCAAGACAGGCAAACTCCCGAGATTGTCTTTTCTGAAATTTGGGAAAGATGTCTCTATCCCTGCTACCTTTGTCCCATGTTCAGACAATTCCTTCTCTTGCGATTGTGAACTTGACACTTTGGGGATGCATATTTCGTTATCATTATATTTTATCGAAGGGAAGGTCAGAGGAAAATATTATCAGTACTCTAAGTCATCCGAGAGTGATTATTTTTATTCCAATATTAATTGGACGATGTATGATGAACCAAACAGTGAAAGTTATAATTTCATGGATATTCCTATGCGGGATGAAGGTCTTCATTATGCCTCCTTCCCATTCATCATAAGTTGGGATAGCGCGACTTATTCGGATGATATCAGAAGTAAGATTGCTCCTGTCGATATTCTGCATGCTATTCTCGATACGCCGTTTTTAAGGGGTGACGATTATGGTTTTAATGAATCCGGCGATATACTGTTGTCAATTTCCACTTTAGCCGGAAGATTATGCTCTGGTCTGTTATTCTATGACTTGCACAATTCTCCTCTTCAAATTAATCCGACAATATCATGGTATTCTAATTTTTTCAAAAGTTCGGATGGTGTCTATATTGGTTATGGATCATTTGATTCCCAAATGCGTGTTTATGATATTAAGAATACTACTTTCAAAATTTTTATAGATCCTCAGGGATTGTTCACGATCAACGTGCCAAAGACGCTTACGGTTAACTCTTCTGATGGGTTCAGTGAACTGACATGTTATCCAACTGATACTTTGATGATGAAAACGTTTGTATATAATTTGATAAGTGCTGTGTCTCCTGCAAATGTGGATGGCATTTTGATGAATTATGAATTTGGCGGACCTGATGACGAGTATGGCAAGCCGACTAAATTCAAAATGAGTTTTGCTGATCAGAAATTGGCAAAGGCATTCATGAAAGCATTGATGCTCCCGTTGCTGAAAGATAAGGCAAACTACGACAGGTTGCTGGAAGCGTGGAGAGCAGATGAGGTTATAGCTCCATATTTTGAAAACCTTAAATATCTGGTCGATAACCTTGAGACACTTCTTGAAAATACAACTGAAATAAACTTTGGCTGGTCATATTCAAGAGGTGTGACCATGGAGGAAAACAGTATGTTAGGACTTAGGCAATACGAATGGCTATATCCGGATTAAGACCCCGTCTCATAATCCCAAAGAACTAAGGCTCCGTCTCATAAAATTTCACGGTCTGTCTAATACGCAAAATTACAAAAAACAGATATGGAATGTTATAAAGTAATCTTCAAAAAAATAACTTGTGAAAAAATCTGTGTTGAATCAACCACCGCAGAACACGGAGATTAAATAAAAAACACTCCGTTCTCTGTGTGCTTTGTTGTGTAATAATGGGTTATTTGAGGCGATAGAGGATGTAGCCGCCGGGGGAAAGGGTGCGCGTTTTGGAGGTTACTGGCTTACGCTTTCCTGTCGGTAGCATCTCTGTTATTTTTCGAGGATTTTGGAATTCTATTTGTATTGTCTGCGGATGTAGAGGATCATGGTTAACGATCATGATGTAATCCTTCCCTTTGTTGTGGAGATGAGATACCAGCACGCCCTCCGTTCCGGTCTCGAGTGTCTTGAAATATCCGAACTCCGGAGTATATGCCTTGGTGCCTGGATACGTCTTGCTGGTATGAACCACGTCAATTACTTTGCATCCGTAGAACACGTCGTTGAATGCTCGTATCTCATTGTTGACGTTACGCACACTGTACCATATCTCTGTCTTGTTGCCATCTATATCAATAGGTGCCGACAGATAATATTCTGAATACTTTGCGGTAGTGCCGGTTAGTGGTCCCTGCGGCGGTCGCTGTGTGTATGCCCAATACACAATCCCCTGCGCACCGTAAGCCAACGAGGAGAATGCCTCAAACCGCAGTTCCCCCTCCGTAGGTACCAGACGCCCGTTAGCCGTCCCGTCTGTAAGTGCAGCCGGAGTGATATCACCGCAATTATATGCGTATGGCATGCACATGCTATAGGTCCAGAACGGTCGTCCCGTAGTCTTCGCCTCATCATGGAAGAGTTGCATATATTTGAAGAAATCTGTGACGTTGACTATCGTCTTACCCTGCCGAGAGGCGATGGGATAGAAATCATACGACCATACCACAGGATGAAATATCTTCTGTATTAGTTTGAGATATTTATTATGCGATCCTGTCTCTCCGATATATTTCTTCTTCAATTCTTCATTTGTGCCGAAATCCACTGCAAGATTTATATAAGCCATGTGCTTGGGGTCAAGCTCACGCACTTTCTCATAGATATCCTTCAGCTCCGGGAGATAGCTGAACTTCGGCTCATCCCTCATCTCATAACCCGCTAAGAGGGGATTATCCTTATACATATTTACGAGTTGGCTCATCTCCTGCATCCCCTTCGAACCTTGGCAGATCACTATCTTCAGACCGGAGCCGGCGGCAGCCCGGAATCCTCTTGCTATGCAATCATCGGAATCGGCTATCGATACGGCATTGAAGCCGCACTCTGCCGCCTCCTTGAATCGGGCTTCTGTGATCTCCGACGTCTTGCCGGAATTGAAAGGGGTCTTCGCAAGGATTGTAATCCTTCCCGGTGTGGGTGCCTCTAACGGCGAATAGGGATTCGTGGCATCCGCCGTGAATGTCGGAGTTAAGAGAGACCCGGCTATGATAAGAGTATTCAGTATGTGAGGTAATTTCATGTTAAGACTGATGTTTATGAGATTGCAAAGATAAGAAGTAGATTTTACTTATCGATAATCGGCAGTTTGGAAATTGTAACATTTTATTTTCTATTCGTATAATGACGAAAGAGTGGAGAGTTTTAATATTAAATAAAATTAAGCAGTAAATAGTTGAGATGTAACGCCTTTGACGTGATTGAACGTTTTGATACATATTCTGAATACTGAATGTCATATTGATTGGAATAATAATGTTAATTTCGCAATAGAGAGATCCCGAAAAATTCATAAACAATTTCTATAAACGTTCTAACAAAAATACGTGAATGATTAAAAATCTAATTACCTCTTCCGTAGCACTGATGATCTCCTTTTCCGTGGTGGCAAAGGATCATGACATGTCGGTCGGCACATCATCTTCCGGCGACTCCGTTGCGGGTTTTACGATGATTTCTGAGAATGGTTTGCCCTGCATAATCCTTGATCCGGATGATCAGAAGGGTGTGGGGATAGCAGTGAATAATTTTGCAGCCGACCTTAGGAACGTGTCGGGCAAGATGCCTGTGGTCTCTTCCGAGGTGAAGGGTCCGAAGGCGATAATTGTAGGCACTCTCGACAGCAAATTCATACGTCAGCTTGCCAAGGAGAAAAAGATCGACGTGTCCGGTCTCAAAGGTAAGACTGAGCAGTATCTTATCACTTTCGTAGATAACCCGATGCCGGGTGTGGAGGAGGCTGTCGTGATTGTCGGAAGCGATCGCCGTGGCACAATCTATGGCGTCTATGAGATGTCGGAACAGATCGGTGTCTCCCCCTGGTATTGGTGGGCGGACGTGCCGGTGGAGCATAAGGATAATCTGATTCTCCGTAAAGGGGACTACACCAATGGCGAACCTGCCGTGAGATACCGCGGTCTGTTTCTTAATGATGAGGCTCCATGCCTGACGGGATGGGTGAAGAATTATTTCGGTACTAATTATGGCGGTCATGAATTCTATGGTAAGGTTTTCGAACTCATATTGCGTCTGCGTGGCAACTATATGTGGCCTGCCATGTGGGGGTGGGCGTTCTATGCCGATGATCCGGCAAATAGCGACCTTGCCGATGAGATGGGCGTAATCATGGGCACATCGCACCACGAGCCGATGGCACGCAACCATCAGGAGTGGGCAAGGAAACGCAGTCAGTATGGCGCATGGGATTATGCCACCAATAAAGACACCATTGACAAGTTTTTCCGTGAGGGGATACGCCGGGTGAAGGATAAGGAGGATATAGTCACTATCGGAATGCGTGGCGACGGCGATGCTCCGATGGGTGGAGAAGAGGGGCATGACCATGAGTATGTTTCAAGAGACCGGGAGAATCTGCGCCTGCTGGAGAGGATTATCAGCAACCAGCGTAAGATCATAAAGGAGGAGACGGGTAAGTCGCCCGATAAGCATCCGCAGTTATGGGCTCTTTATAAGGAGGTGCAGAAGTATTACGACATGGGGCTGAAAGTGCCGGATGATGTGATAATCCTTCTTTCTGACGACAACTGGGGTAACGTGCGCCGTGTGCCCACGGATCAGGAGAGCAAGCATCCTGGTGGATTCGGTCTGTATTATCACGTGGATTACGTGGGTGCTCCACGCAATTCAAAATGGCTTAACGTGACGCCTATCCAGAATATGTGGGAGCAACTTAGTCTGGCTACCGAATATGGTGTGGATAAACTTTGGATACTCAACGTAGGCGATCTTAAACCGATGGAGTATCCCATCTCCCTCTTTATGGATATGGCTTGGAATCCTACCGCATACGATGCCTCAAACATCCTTGACCATACCGAAAAATTCTGTGCGCAGCAGTTTGGCGAGGATCAGTCTGCCGAGGCTGCACGCATATTGAATCTGTATAGCAAATATGCCGGACGTGTCACTCCCGAAATGCTCGACCGCACCACATATAATCTTGAAAGCGGTGAATGGCGCAATGTGCGTGCCGATTTCCTGATTCTTGAAGCAGAGGCGCAACGTCAGTATGACTCCCTTTCCCCGCAGTATCGTGATGCCTACAAGCAGATAATATTGTATCCCGTATCGGCTATGGCAAACTTGTATGATATGTATTATTCTCAGGCGATGAATCATAAATTGTATTCCGAGGGTAATCCTGACTGCAACCTTTGGGCAGACCGTGTGGCGAAGACCTTTGCCAGGGATAAGGCTCTTTCCGACGACTATAACCATACCATGTCGGGAGGGAAATGGAACGGTATGATGACGCAGAAGCATATTGGCTATACCTCTTGGAGTGATGATTTCCCGGAGGATGTGATGCCGGAGGTATTCCGTATTGATGATAGTAAGGCTCAGGGAGGCTACGTATATAGCGGCAAGGATGGAGTGGTCAGCATGGAGGCACCGCATTATTGGGATGCTGAGAACGCTGCGAATGCCGGATGGACGGTAATCCCTGACATGGGACGCACGCTTGGCGGCGTGACGCTTATGCCACGTAAGTCATCTACAGATAATGCATGTCTGCGCTACAAGATGCAACTTGATGAGCGACCCGATTCCGTTGATGTGCTGGTGGTGGTGAAATCCACGTTGGCATTCAGCCGCAAGTCCGGTCATCGTTTCGTCGTGGGCATAGAGGGTGGAGGCGAAGCGGAGGTTAACTTCAACCATGACCTTAACGAAGAGAATGGTAACGCCTACACAAGATTATACCCCACCGTGGCGCGTCGTGTTATCGAGAATAAGGTGAAACTCCCGGTGCCTGCAACTACCGACGGCAGTTATACCCTCTATCTGCGTCCGCTTGATCCGGGAGTGGTATTTGAGAAGATAGTGGTGGATTATGCCGGCGGCAATAAGCCCGGCTATCTCCACAATGAAGAGTCGCCCGTCAAGAGGAAATAAGTACAGATAAAACATAGACAGATACCACTAAAACAGATAACGCAAACTCCCGAATGAGCTTGCGTTATCTGTTTATAACAGGTTGCGTTATCTGTCCGAATAAATATTATCGGATGAATATTATCGCATGATATTATCGGGTGGTATTATCGGATGAATTGGAGTATGGATGTGGTGATGGATGCTATCAGTGAATCTGCCTGTGATTGTTCACCGGGATAGTCTTTCACGAGAATAGCCAGTGCCGTTTCCCTTCCGTCGGGCATTATGATGTAGCCGACATCGTTAATGGCTATGATTTCACCCCGTTCATTGGTGTAGCCGCTCCCTGTGCGATGATACAGGCGGGCACCGTCCACAGTAGCGACTCCCTCCATCATGCGGTCGGTGGCACTGACGCACTTACCCATCCATTGACGTATGGAATCCTGTTTCTCCTGCGATACGATACTATCCGTAAACACTCTCTTGACCAGTGCGGCACAGGAGAGGGGTGAGCTGTAATTGTCGTAGCTTATGGCATGGTCGCGTTGCATCTGACTCTCGGTGTATTGCAGTCTGAATGAATCCGGTATACCAAGATTGCGGATAAAGGAATCTGTGTGGCTTACAGATACGATACTGTCAAACAGTACGTTGCTGGCATTGTTGTCGCTGACGGTAAGGATGTATCGCATAAGTTCACCGACAGATATTTTCAGGTCGCCTTTAGGATAATCCTTCAGCATTGGGCTCCATGTGGTTTCTGACAATTGGCTCCGCTGCAAGGTCATGATACTGTCAAGCGATTGATTACGGCTGTCAAGTTCATGAGCAACAGCAAGAGCCTCATGCAATTTAAACACGCTCATGAGAGGGTAGCGCACATCATTATTAACAGCTACAGTATCCCCCTCCGAAGTGATGACTGCCACGCCCACCGTCCCCGGCACATCGCGCACCAGGCTGTCTACAAGTTGCTGCAATTCCTGCGCCTTATCCTCTTGCTCGGAAGATACGGTTTTATTCCCTCCGCAAGAAATCAGAGAAGAGATCGCCAAGACTTGAAGCACCAGTCTCCACTTGTTATTCTTGAAAATACTGATCGTTATCTGTTTAGTCATAATAATTGATATCTAAAAAAGATAATTTTAATATGAAGGGTTTTGGATAAAAGTAGATACGCAAGAATAAAATATAAAAGGCAGACCGTTTAAACAAGTCAGCCTTTTATATTTGTATTTTCTATAGTTTGGTTACTTTTTCTCCTTGTGGCAGCCGCATGACTTGCAGGGATGGAAACGGCTGCTGCCATCGAAGCAGTGGGTGCAGAGACGGTTCTTGGGGAGTCCGATGGATTTTACAAGAATCTCTATCGGATTAAACTTCAGAGAGGTGAGCCCGAACCGCTCACGTATCTTCTCTACGAGAGTGTTGTATTCCGGCGAACCGGTTGTTGCGTACTTATCGAGATTCTTGTTGGGATCCCCCTCCAGGTCGCCGATGATGCGGCGAGTCAGCAGTTCCATGTCGCTCTTCGATGAGGTGAAACCGATGAAGGGGCAGCTGTAGATCAGTGGAGGACACGCGATGCGGATATGCACCTCCTTTGCTCCAAGATCATAGAGATCCTTCACGTTGTCGGTCAGCTGTGTGCCGCGCACGATGGAGTCGTCGCAGAGAAGGGCACGCTGGTCATAAAGCATCGCACCGTTAGGCACGAGTTTCATCTTAGCCACAAGATTGCGTCGTGATTGGTCGGATGGTGTGAAGCTGCGTGGCCATGTGGGGGTATATTTAGAGATGCAGCGACGGTAGGGTATTCCTTTGCCGGCTGCGTAGCCCAAAGCCATGCCTACACCGGAATCCGGTATGCCGGCTGCGCAGTCCACTTCGCTCTCATCTGTCTGTCCCATCTCGAAACCCGACTTGAAGCGCATATCCTCCACGTTGGTGCCTTCGTAGGTGGACGTGGGGAAGCCGTAGTATACCCATAGGAATGAGCATATCTGCATGTCGTCGCCTGCCGGAGTGATTACCTTCACGTCGTCGGCAGTGATCTCCACCACCTCTCCCGGACCAAGGTCGCGATAGTGTTCATATCCGAGATTCGGGAATGATGTTGACTCGGAAGCGGCGGCAAATCCCGTGCCGTTGATTTTCTTGCCGAGAATGATAGGGGTACGTCCGAGCTGGTCGCGTGCGGCGATGATGGAATTTTCTGTAAGTATCAGAAGTGAGCAGGAACCCTCTATGCGCTCAAACATGTGGGCGATACCCTCCGCAAACGTGCCATACTTGTTGATGAGGAGTGCCACAAGTTCAGTGGGGTTAGTACGCCCCGAACTTAATTCCCCGAAATGAGCACCCTCTTCCAGAAGCTCTTTCTCGAGCTGCTCAATGTTGTTGATCTTTGCTACCGTGACAATGGCAAATTTCCCGAGATGAGAGTTGATGACGATTGGCTGGGGATCATTGTCGCTGATCACCCCGATGCCGTAGTTGCCAGCAAACTTCTCAAGCTCATCCTCGAACTTTGTGCGGAAATAAGTGTTTTCGATACTGTGGATGCTGCGGCAGAAACGATGACTTTCTGCATCGTAAGTCGCCATACCTGCACGGCGCGTCCCAAGATGTGAGTTGTAGTCAACTCCGTAAAACAGTTCGTTTCGGCAGGCATGCTTTGATGCTGCTCCGAAAAAACCTCCCATAGAAACTATTTTATTTAAGAATGATGCTGCAAAATTACAAAAAAAACTTCATACAAACATAAAAATGGAGCCATCCTCCATTAAAAAATGGGAATGGCTCCATCTTAGGGCTTGCTTTTTGAATGACTTCTTTGAAGATTATAATCCGATGCAAGCCGGGAAAGACATGAGGTCGTGGTGTCATATTGTGTGCGTCACGGGCCATACGAATGCCCTTAGTCCGAGAAGAGGCTTGGACTCGTCGAGTGCCTTCAGTTTGTCGAGCACCGGCTGTAGACGATGGTCTTCGACTATGGTCAGTATGGCTCCTCCCAATGAGGGCCATGCATGGCTGCCATAATGAGGATCCCCCTTCACGCTCCCTCTTCCTTGCGTCTCGCCGAATGAGGTGAAACCACGGCAGGAGTTCTTCTCAAGGAGGTCTAAGATTGCCTCATGATGAGCCTGGTCGTAGGCTATGAATATTGCTTGCATATTTTCGGGTTGGATTATTTGTTGAGTTTACGAAGTTTCCTGCGCTGATTCTTGACACCATTGCCTGCAAACACGCAGTATAGCACCGGCACGAAGAGCAGCGTAAGGATTGTGGAGAAGGTGAGACCGCCGATCACAGCTGTGCCCATAGGTCGCCACATCTCTGCGCCCTGTCCGCTGCCCACTGCCATAGGCACCATGCCGAGGATGGTGGTCAGTGTGGTCATGACCACAGGGCGGAGCCTCGACTTGCCGCCGAGAATCACCGCATTGCGGATGCCCATGCCTCTCTCTCGGTTGAGTGAGATATAGTCGATGAGCACGATACCGTTCTTCACCACGATACCGATAAGCATTATGGCGCCGATCATACTCATGACGTTGAGTGTATGCCCGGTGATCCACAATATCAGGAATACGCCCGAGAAGGCGAACAGAAGGGAGGTCATGATGATGCCGGGGTAGGTCAGACTCTCAAACTGGGCTGCCATGACCACGTAGACAAGGATGATGATGAGCAATCCGAGCATCATAAGGTCGGAGAATGAATCCTGCTGATCCTCATACGATCCGGAAAGGCTGATGTTGATGCCGGAGGGGATGTGCATCTCGTCAATCTTTAATTCCGCTTCCGTCACTACCTCACTCATAGGCACACCGTCTACCACTGCCGACACCGTGATGATACGTTCGCGGTCCTTTCGCTCGATGGTAGGGGGAGTGAAACGCTCCACCACCTTACCCAGCTCCTTAATCCTGACACCGGCACCGGTGGGTGTGTAGACCACGATATTCTCTATGTCAGAGAGCGATGTACGGTTCTCCTTGTCATACATCACCTTGATATCATATTCCTCGCCATCCTCACGGAAACGTGATGCCGTTGCGCCGTTGATACGGTTGCGGAGATAGCCTGCCGCTGTCTGGAGGTTCAGCCCGTATAGCGCGAGTTTCTCACGATCGAAATCCACCTGATATTCCGGCTGATAGTCGGAGCGGGAGATAGTCACGTCGGCTGTGCCGTTTATCCCTTCCAATATGGTCTTCAGTTGACGGGCCACGGAGTCGGTCTCATTGAAGTCGTAGCCGTAGATCTCGAAGTCAACGGTAGACTGTCCGCCCATACCGCTGCCGCGTCCGCCGCCGATGTTGACCTGTGCCTT
The DNA here is from genome assembly GCF_004793975.1 of Lepagella muris. Classification (NCBI taxonomy): domain Bacteria; kingdom Pseudomonadati; phylum Bacteroidota; class Bacteroidia; order Bacteroidales; family Muribaculaceae; genus Lepagella; species Lepagella muris. Next base: position 70,149 of record NZ_SRYB01000008.1, on the reverse strand, counting down.
CTTAAACTCCGGGAATCCACTCTCAAGGTCTTTACGCATGCCGTCGGCTATCTCCTTGATGCCGCGTTCACGGTCGCCCGGGTCGGAAAGACGTATGTTCATCGAGATGATGTGAGAACCGTTGTCGGAGAGAGAGGCAAACGTATTGTCGGAACTTGCCGGACCGACAGTGTAGCTCGACACGAGAATCTCCGGATATTTCTTGCGCCAGAGTGAGTCGAGACGTTGCACAGCCTCCTGTGAGATCTCCACTCTTGTGCCGATGGGTGTCTCCAGCTCAACGCCAAGACGTCCGTCGTCGGCTGTCGGGAAGAACTCTGTGCCCACCTGCTTCATGAGGAAGATGGAGCCTACGAATGTGGCGAGACAGATCACGATTGTCACCGTGCGGTGTGCCACCACCACGTTCAACAGGCGTGCATAGCCATTGTCGAAACTGTCGAGGGCTTTCTCTATCGGGGTGAAGAAGATTGTGTAGAGGCGTGAATGCTTGTTGTTGAGACGAAGCCACTGCGAGCAGAGCATCGGGGTGAGCGAGAGTGCGCAAGTGGTGGAGATTATCATCATGATTGTCACCATCCATCCCAGCTGACGGAAAAGGACGCCTGTCATGCCGGTCACCATGGTCAGCGGGAAGAATACGGCGATAAGAGTGAGCGTGGAGGCTATTACCGACACTGCCACCTCATTCGTGCCGTGTACAGCCGCCTGTTTCGGGTCGGCTCCGCGTTCGATGTGGGTGGTCACGTTCTCAAGCACAACGATAGCATCGTCCACGACCATACCGATAGATATGGAGAGGGCGGAGAGGGAGACGATGTTGAGGGTATTGCCCGTAGCGAAAAGATAGATGAACGAGGCTATGAGCGACACCGGGATCGTGATGATGATAATCATCGTGGCACGCCATCTTCCGAGGAACACAAACACCACTATCATGACGAAGAGAAGGGCGTAGAGCACTGTCTCCTCAAGCGATGCGATGGTGTTGCGGATATTGTCTGACGTGTCGACAATCACTCCCAACTTCACGTCGGAGGGGAGGTTCTTCTGAAGGCGCGGGAGCATCTTCATCACTTTCTCCGAGATAGCCACGGAGTTTGCACCCGATTGCTTCTGGATGATGATCATCGCACCCTCCTTGCCTCCGATATAGGTCTGTTGTGTGCGTTCCTCAAGGGAGTCGTCCACACGCGCCACATCTTTCAGATAGACCACTTTCCCCTGATACGTGCCGACAGGGACGTTCTCCATCTGCGCGGCATCGTCAAACTCGCCCTGCACGCGGAGAGCGTAGGTGTTGGAGCCGATGTCGAACGAGCCGCCGGGCACGTTACGGTTCTCCGCACCGAGGATTGCGGCGATGCTCTCCACGGAGATATGGTATGCCTCAAGACGGTTGGGGTCGCAATACACGTGTATCTCGCGTTTCGGTGCGCCGGAGATCGACACGGTTCCGACACCGTCCACACGTGCCAACGGATTGGCAACCTGATCGTCAAGAATCTTGTAAAGACCTGCCATACTCTCTTTTGCCTCTACCGACAGAAGGCAGATCGGGATCATGTCGGTGGAGAATTTGAAGATTATAGGGTTTTCCGAATCATCCGGAAGGGATGATTTCACCATGTCGAGCTTGTCGCGCACGTCGTTGGTGAGCACGTCGATGTCGTAGCCGTACTCAAACTCAAGGGTGATTACCGACGTGTTCTCGCGGGAGTCGGAGGTGATGTGCTTGAGATGCTCCACGGAGTTGAGCGCATTCTCAAGCGGCTTGGTGACGTTCTGCTCGATATCTTCCGCACTCGCACCCGGATACATGGTTATGACCATGAGAGTGTTGGTGTCGATATCGGGATAAAGGTCGATCGGAAGCTTGGCGAGTGAGAAGATACCGAGGATGATCACCGTGACGAAGCATAGTGTGGTCATGATCGGACGTTTCACCGCAGATGCATATAATGATGCCATAGGGTCTTTATCTGTTGGTTGATTAATCTGTAAAACTCACTGGTTATGTGTTGACGCGGATGTAGTCTATTTGGCTACGTCCACCGCCATGCCGTTGGCGAGCTTGCTCTGTCCTGACACGACAACCTTTGAACCTGGTTCCACGCCCGACAGCAGCTCGTAAGTGTTGCCGAGACGCTGACCGAGTTCCACTTTGTTGTAGCTTACTGTGCCATCGCTGTTGAGAACGTAGACGTAATGGTTGCCGGAGCCGGGCTGCTTCACGACTGCGCGGTCAGCCACCACCACGTGTTCAGCCTCACCGAGATTGAGCTGCACGCGTCCGAACATGCCGGGGAGGATTCTCCCCTCGGGGTTCTTCATGGTGATCTCCACTCCGAATGTGCGGCTGTCGGCATCTACGGTAGGTGCGACCATTGTGATGGTGCCGTTGAACAGCTCGTCGCCGTAGGTGTCGAAAGTCACGTCGGCGGGCATCCCCTTCTTCACTTTTGAAAGTTCGCTCTCCGAGACGTTGATCACTATCTTCACAGGCTGCACCTGTGCCACGGTCACTATAGGTAGGGCGCCGGTCATGTCGCCCGGATCATAATTGCGTGCGGTCACGATGCCGTCGATAGGGGAGACGAGCACGGTGTTCTCCTGCACGTTTCTGAGGCTGCGTTCCGCCGATGCGAGGGCATTCTTGGCATTCGTGAGCTGGAGCTGCATCTGGTCGACGTTCTGCTGGGTGCCGCCACCGATTTTCAGAAGCTCTACGGCGCGGTCATAATTGAGCTGAACGTTCTCAAGATTTGCCTTGGCATTCGCCACCTGCAATTCGTAGGATGTGGTGTTGACATCGTCCATCACCACCAGCTTCTGACCCTTCGATACGCGTATCCCCTCGTCAACGAGAATCTGCTTGATTCGGTTAGGAGAGGCGGCGCTGATGTTGTTGATGAGCTCCGGCTCGACGGTGGCTGTGTAGTGTCCTTCCTGCACCACGGGGCGGAAGTCAACGGTCTCGACTTTCACGAGCGGTTTCTTCTCGTCGGCAGTATCCTCTTTGGTTTCGGTCTTGCCGCCACACGATGTGGCGAGGAGTAGAGATAAGATGGAGAATGATATTAATTTCGATTTCATCATGAATGAGGTTGTTGTGTTGTCGGTTTTTAGATGTAGGCAATCTCTTGCTCAGGAATTGAGATCAGTCACTTCACTCCCTTTCCGAGAAGCAGGTCGAGTTCAGACATCGACACGAGATAATTATATATTGCCTGAAGATAGGATAGCTTTGCAGTGGTGTTGGCGAGTTCGCTGTCGCGGAGGTCGAGATAAGTGGCTGCACCAATGTCGAAGCTCTTCTGCATTATGTCGTGGGCTTTCTCCGCCTGACGCATCCCCTCGGCACTCGACTCTATCTGGCGCGCCTCCTTGTTGATATTGTCTATGGCAAGCTCCACCTGCATGTTGAGCGATTCCACGAGATTCTGACGCTGCAGGTCGATCTCCTTCAGTTGCACCTGAGCTTGTTTAAGCCCGTAATATTTTGAGCCGCCTGAAAAGATGGGCACGGAGAGCTGGAGCCCGACGGTGCTGTAGGGGTTAAACATCTGGTTCTTGAAGGGTGAGCCGTTGCTCAGTGATAGCCACGATAGGTTGAACGATGCGCCGAGCGTGGGGATCCACGCCATTTTCTTCAGATCGACGTTCTTTGAGAGTATTCTCTTCTGTATGTCGAGCGAACGCAGAGAGGAGTTGTCGGATATTGACCTGTCGGCAGATGCCGGATAGGAATATATGTTGCGCTGCATGTCGGAGAGCGTGACGTTGGGGCGTATCTCCACATCCGTAGATATCCCCATCAGCACTTTCAGCTGCAACTGGCATTGCCTTACGGCTATGTCGGCCTGCAATAATTCCGGCTCAATGTTTTTCACCTGCACCGATGATCTCAGCACATCGTATTCCGAGGCGGTCCCGGTAGCCAGGCGTTTGGCATATACATCTGCATTGAGCACGGCGATGTCGTAGTTCTGCTTCACCACGTCCTTCGAGTCAATTGCGAGCAGTAGGGAATAGTAGGCTTTGTTGATGTTGTTGACGAGATCAAGTTTCGATGCTCTTGCGCTTTCAAGCGAGGCTACTATCTGCTCGTCGGATATGCTTATGGATTTCCATAGCGATGGGGCTATGAGCGGCATTGATGCGGTGAAGCCCATGTTCCATGTGTTGTCCGAACCCATTTTCAGGTTCTGGCTCTCGCCCCCCATGTTCATGCGTATGGTCTGCAGCTCTATCGAACGCTGATAGGCTGCAGAGAAATCGATTGAAGGGAACAGCGAGGCGAGCACTTCTTTCTTGGAGTAGTCGTATTTTTTTACTTCCATGTCGGCAATCCTCACCGTGGGATTGTCGCGTAAGGCTATTTCCACACACTGTTCTCTCGAGAGAACAAGAGGATCGGCGGCTATGGCTTTGTGGGAGCCTCCGATCATTAGTATGATCGCTGCCGAATACTTTAGAAATATTTTCATGTGTTTATGATGGGGTTAATTTTAGATTACGATGTCAGTACGATGGGCGCGTGTATACTTACCCATAGATAATAAGACAGACCTATCTTATTATAGTTTAAGATAGGTCTGATAAATATGTTGGTGTAATTCGGATATAAATTCGTCAGAATGTCGGCAGAGAGCCGGAAGCGCGATTCATCGCTGACCCTCAATGCGTGGGGATACCTGATTGAGTGGGATTTTTCTGACGAGCTCCGGATGCTTGCTAAGGAACTTGTCGATCACCTTCATACCCTTTTCCGATGCTATGCCCCTGACGAAGCTGACGCATACCGTGTCATACACGTCGAGTAGCGTTATATCGGATGGGAATGTCTGCTCGAATCTTTTCAGCGATTCCATCTGCAGAACAAGCATTCTGAAATGCACCAGATAATTTATGTCTTCCCGGAATAGTCCATTCTTCACGCCGTTTTCCACTAATGCGAGCATATTCTTCAGATAAATGAATTGTGTTTCCCTGGAATTTTTGTGGTTTCTCATGTAGAAGGCATCCATATCATGGTAGAAGCCGATATCCATGTGGTTGATGATGTCGCGGCTGTAGAGGAAAATCTTAAGAAGGGCTTCTATCTCGTTGTTGGAAGTCTGTGCAATCTCGAGATGTTTATCCGCAAGGTTAGTGTTGTAGGCTTTGATCACCTCTGCAATTAGAGAGTCTTTGCTTGAAAAAATCTCATATAGCGTGCGTTTTGAGATTTTTAGGGTAGAGGAGATGTGATCCATTGTAGTACGACCTATGCCATTCTTTATCATGATTTCAAGTATCGAGTCAATTAATGACTTGTGACTCGTTGCAAGAGTCTCTTCTTGTTTCATAACAGAATAATAACAATAAATTTTGGTATGGCAAAGGTATAACAAAAAAACTGAAAACCATATTAGAGTTTTCAGTTTTTTATCGTGATTACGTCATTTTTGGTTGTTTTGGTATCCCAATACGCCAAGTTGACTACAAAAAAGGGAAAATAGACGTATAAAGTTGGTGTTATTGGATTCCGAATTTAATACGAAGGTTGGCGAGCATGTCTTTTGTCATTGCCTCGAGATCATATTCCGGCTTCCAATCCCATTCCTCGCGCGCGCAGGTGTCGTCAAGGCTGTCGGGCCATGAGTCGGCGATGCTCTGGCGTAGCGGGTCAAGCTCGTAGCTCATCTTGAAATCGGGCACGTGTTCCTTTATCTTTGCGGCGATGATCTCCGGATCGAAGCTCATTGACGCGATGTTGAAGGAGTTGCGGTGCTTGAGACGTGAGGGGTCTGCTTCCATGATCTCCACTGCTGCACGGAGCGCGTCGGGCATATACATCATGTCCATGAAAGTGCCCGGCTTTAGCGGACATTTGAATTCCTCACCCTTTACTGCCGAATAGTAGATGTCGACGGCATAGTCGGTGGTGCCGCCGCCCGGAGGTGCCACGTAGGATATCAGTCCCGGGAAGCGTACCGAACGGGTGTCTACCCCGAAACGACGCCAATAATAGTCAGACAATAGTTCTCCCGATACTTTGGTGACTCCATAGATTGTCTCCGGACGCTGCACAGTGTCCTGAGGGGTCTTTACGTGGGGAGTGCTGGGTCCAAATGAGCCTATGGAGCTTGGCGTGAATACCGCACACCCTTTCTCGCGAGCCACTTCCAGTGTGTTGTAAAGTCCGCCTACGCCGATTTTCCAGGCGAGCTGGGGCTTTGCTTCTGCAACTGCGCTCAGGAGGGCTGCCAGATTATAGATGGTGTCGACTTTGTATTTGTCGACCGCCTCGGCTATCTGCGCAGGGTTGGTGATGTCGACAATGTGCGACGGTCCGCTTTCAAGAAGCGCACCTTTGGGTTCGGCTCCCGGTATGTAGCCTGCCACAACGTTCCCCTCCGGATAGAGCGATCTGAGTTTCATGGTCAGTTCAGATCCGATCTGTCCCGTGGCTCCAATGATTAGGATATTCTTCATTTCCTCGTCATGATTAAGGTGAATCCTGTTTTTTTTGAAATTGAGAAGAGATTTGTTTAAATTTTTTTGCAAAGATAATACTCATAAGGTAAAAAATCATTAACTTTGACTAAATTTTTTTAAGGCAACCCGTATTGACCTCCCATTTTTATGGAAAAATGTCAGTATGGGATGCGGAAAACTGTCTAAACCTAAATATTTACTATCATGTACGGTAAATTTCAGTCTCATCTGACAAAAGAGCTGCAAGACATCAAGGATGCCGGGCTCTACAAAAACGAGCGTATAATCACCACTCCGCAGAGTGCGGGAATCGAAGTCGAGAACAACGAGGGGGAGGTGCTTAATTTCTGCGCAAACAACTATCTCGGTCTTGCCGACAACAGACGTCTTATCGAGGCTGCCAAGAAGGCGATGGATAAGAGAGGCTACGGAATGTCGTCCGTGCGTTTCATCTGCGGCACACAGGATCTCCATAAGGAGTTGGAGAAGGCTATCAGTGATTATTTCAAGACAGAAGACACCATATTATATGCTGCTTGCTTTGACGCCAACGGCGGTCTGTTTGAGCCACTTTTCACCGAGGAGGATGCCATAATCAGCGACTCGCTCAATCATGCGTCCATCATCGACGGCGTGCGTCTCTGCAAGGCTAAACGTTTCCGCTATAAGAATGCGGATATGGAGGATCTGGAGCGTTGCCTGAAAGAGGCTCAGGATTGCCGTTTCAGAATCATCGCCACCGACGGCGTGTTCTCTATGGATGGCAACGTTGCTCCGATGGATAAGATCTGCGAGCTTGCGGAGAAGTATGACGCTCTCGTGATGGTCGACGAAAGCCATTCGGCAGGTGTGGTAGGCAAGACGGGTCATGGCGTGGCTGAACAGTTTGATTGCTACGGCAAGATCGATATCTTCACCGGTACACTCGGCAAGGCGTTCGGCGGTGCCATGGGTGGATTCACCACCGGCAAGAAGGAGATCATCGACATGCTCCGTCAGCGTTCGCGTCCGTATCTCTTCTCCAACTCTGTGGCACCCTCCATCGTGGGCGCAAGTCTGGAGATGCTGAAGATGCTCGGCGAGAGCAATGAGCTTCATGATAAACTTGTCGAGAACGTGAATTATTTCCGCGACAAGATGCTGGCAGCCGGATTCGACATCAAGCCCACACAGAGTGCGATCTGTGCGGTGATGCTCTACGATGCCAAACTCTCGCAGGACTTCGCGGCAGAGATGCAGAAAGAGGGAATCTTCGTGACCGGTTTCTACTATCCCGTCGTTCCGAAAGGACAGGCAAGAATCCGCGTGCAGCTTTCAGCCGGACACACACGCGAGCAGCTTGACCGTGCGATAGCAGCCTTCATCAAAGTAGGCAAAAAGCTCGGCGTTCTCAAATAATCCAACAGGAAATACAGAATCGGGGTTGTCAACGCGCATTGACAACCCCTTATTTTTTTTGTAATATTTTTGTGTTGGTGAGGTTCAGTATTTGGGGAGTTGCGTGTATTTATTAATGTATGGCGACGAATATTGAAATAGAGACTCTCTTCAAGAGCAATTATGCAGTGATGCACCGACTCGCTTCCATGCTGCTTCATGACGGGGAGTCTGCTCACGACATTGTGCATGATGTCTTCACTTCCCTGATGGATAAGGATACGTCGGGGAGTGTGGATACTCCATATCTTTTGTCAAGCGTCAGGAACCGGTGCCTGAATCGCTTGCGTGACATTGACGTGAGGGAACGTTTCAAAAGATTGTACATTTTCTGCAATAATGAGGCTGACGAATGTGATGACTGGCCTGACGAAAATCTGCTTGAGATACTGGCTCATTGTGAGGATTGGCTGCCTCCAAAATGTTCAAGGGTTTTCTGTATGAGATTTCGTGAGGAGATGAAGACGGATGAGATTGCCTCCGAACTCGGAATGGGTGAGAGAATGGTATTCAAGCATCTTCGCCATGCGTTGGATATATTACGTTTAAAACTGAATCAGAATGGATAAGTTTGAATCGTTGCTGAATGCAATAGAACATCCGGAGAACTACACACCGGACGAACTCGAGCGTATGGCTTCCGATCCGGAGACATCGGAAATTTACCGTGCTCTCTGCGCTGCACGTAGTTCGGCTTTCTCCGGCAATATGCTTGAAGAGGATGACGTTGAGAAGGAATGGGAAAAATTCTCCAAGACCCTTTCAAAAAGACCTAAGAAATGGAAATTCCCGGCATACCTTTCCAGTCGTCGGCACATAGTAGCCTGCGCTGTGATAGGCGTTGTCTCAGTTTCAATGTTGGCAATAGGTGTTTCAATGAGCATGAAAATGAATCATGCGGATAGTCCGAAAATAGAGAAACCGTCAGATGTAGTAAAACCTATACTGACAACATCCGAACTGTCGGACATATATCCTGACTCAACATCAGTCATGAAGAGGGACCTTGTGTTTGAAAATGAGTCCCTGGACGTAATCCTTGACCGTCTTGCTCCACACTATGGGGTGAAGGTGAACTATATGACCGATGCGGCAAAATCCATAAGGCTTTTCTACAAATGGGATTCATCAATATCTCTTGACAGCTTGATCGGGCAGCTCAACACATTCGAAAGAATACGTCTGCATCGTGATGGCGACACCCTAAACGTAAACTGACATAACTTTTACCGACATGCTACGATTTAATAAAATAGTGATGGCAATCTTTGCCATTCCGCTTCTCATTTCCCTATCCCTTCTCTCATCCTTATCTGCATATCCCTACACCTTTTCCTACAGATTCAATGCCACGCCCGTATCTGAAGCCTTGACAAAACTGATAAAGGAGCATCCCTCAGCAAAAATAACGTTCATATATAATGACCTTGATGATTACACCACGTCTGTCAATGTGGACACCGATGACGTAATGGAGGCTGTACGTGGCATTACCGGTCTGAATCCCATATCTGTCACGGAAAAGGATGGACAGATCTACATAGAGGTGATACACCGTGGAAAATATCACTATCATGGTAGGATCGTCAATGAGTTTAGCGAACCGGTGCCTTATGCCACTGTGCTCCTGCTCTCTCCAAAGGATTCCACTGTGGTGACTTACGGCATAACCAAGTCTAATGGCAAGTTCCTGATACCTTGCGATCGTAAGGATGTGATCGCAAAGATCAGCAGCATAGGCTACAGGAAGAAATATATGAAATGTGGCTCCCAATCTCTCGGCGACATAACTCTGAATACTCTTGCCATAAATCTGAAGAATATTGACGTGAATGCGGATGATGCTCATCTTTATTCCGACCGGACGGTGTATGTGCCGCAGCAGCGACATAAGAATTCATCCATGTCTGCCATTGAACTGTTGCAAAGGATGGGTATTCCTCAGCTCCTGTTCAGGTCGATTAATGCAGCTCCCACGACAAACTCCGGTCAACCGATAGCCTTTTTTATAGACTATCTTCCGGCTTCCGACGAGGAGTTGTCAGGAATGAATCTTCAGAACGTAAAGAGGGTGGAATATCTTGAATTTCCGGCAGACTCACGTTTTGGCGGTAAACCTTTCGTCGTGAATTTCATAATGACAAGATATGAATATGGAGGCTACTTCAAGACGTATTTAAATAAAAATTTCATACTGAACACTACGCAAGTCAATGAGTACGCTCGTTTCCAATATAAAAGAATGACATACGACCTTACGGGACTCGGATTCTTTTCAAATGCCGGTCATAATGGGAATCAGACCACTGAAACGTTCCGGCTTCCTCAGCCTGATGGGACTATGAAGGAATTCAACCGTTATTCCAACACGTTATCATCAAAGAGGAAAATCAGGCAATACAGAGCTTCATTTAAAGCCACGTATGAGTCCGATAATATAACCGCGAGCAGCCGTGTCTATGGCACCATCGACAATGGTCCCAACAGTGATATGGGTGGCACGGTGGCATATTCCCCTTCTGATTTTCCGAATTCAACGTATAGTATGAGTCGCGACTCCAGATCAAGATTCATACAATTCAATGGTAACTATTATTTCAAGTTGTCGGATAAGGATATGCTGATATTCTCTCCAAAATATTCATTCTCTCATACGGAAGATGGTTCAAATTATGCAGAAAAAGGATTCTCTCCCAAGATCAATTTCGCTACTGACAATACCAACCAGTTATATGGAAAAATTTCTTGGCAGCGTCGGTTGGGAAAATTCGGCACGATAACCTTATATGGGAATGGAGAACATGATTATTATCGCACACGTTATTCCGGAACGTCCGATGCATACGACCGCACGAAAAATACGCGTATTTCCACAGTCGCCGATTATGAGGTGTCAATAGGCAATCTGTATGGCGGTGCAAGTTTCGGTTGGAGTTGGGACAACATCAAAATGAATGAGGTGAAATCGAAAGTTTCCTCTCCCAGTATGTCTCTCTTCCTACAATATCTCGTAACCCGACAGCATCAGGTATATGGCAATTTCAGATATTCTACATGGTCGCCCAATCCATCGTTCATGAGCGAGAATGTGATACAGTCTAACCATCTGATGAGCTACACGGGAAATCCGAATCTTGTGCCAAGCAAGACTTATAGCGTCAATATCAACTATAGCTGGATCCCCTCCAATCGTTTCAGTTTATCTCTGTTCGGTAGTACATGGACAGTAAAAGACCGTTATGTCTACGATTATGAGGCATCTGCCGATGGCTTACTCCGCACGATAAAGCAGCCTTTGGGCAGCTATATGATAGGTAATGTGGGAGTCTCTGCGAGGGCATCGTTTTTTGGCAGGGCTCTACAGATAAATGGGAATATCAGTCAGCATTTCGCACATAATGGCGCACCATATAACTATACACGTTTCCCGATCTCCTTCGTATTGAATGTAAACTATTATCTCAAGGATTTCTACTTCAATACCTATTATTCCTCCCGAAATCACTATAGCGACGGCTACATGGTGGGCACATGGATGGAGTATAAGGATAATTATCAGATCAGTGCGGGATGGGCAAATGCGAAATGGAATCTAAGGGTGACGGCTTCCAATTTCGCGCGTTGGAACTGGATATCTCATAAAGCCTGGTTCAAAAGCCGCTATTACGATAATTCCGATGTAGTGTCGACAGGTGATTACCATGCCCGTTTCACAGTCTCAGCCACCTTCACGTTCGGATATGGCAAGAAAGTGAAAGCCGACAGGGAATCCGGGGGTGGCGATTCCGCAACGTCCGGCATCCTTAAGAATTGACAATGGGGACGCAAGTTTTCAGTTATGCGTAAACCTTCAGTTACGCGCAAGCTGAAAGTTTGCGTCCCCGTCTGTATATGTGGCAGATTCTCTGCCACAGAAAGGCGCTTGTCGCTCAGAGCGATTCATTCATCCGGTGTGCCGTGGAGGGGAAGCAGCGGTTGATGACGATGGCGATGAAGCCGTCGCCGGTCACGTTGCAGGCAGTGCCGAAGCTGTCCATGGCGATGTAGAGTGCAATCATGAGTGCCTGGTCAGCTTCGGAGAAGCCGAGCATGTTGGCAAGTAGTCCGAGCGATGCCATGATGGCTCCACCGGGTACTCCGGGTGCCGCGATTATCGAGATGCCTATCATGAAGATGAAGCCGGCAAACATAGGCGTGTCGTAGGGGAGTCCCTGCATGATCATGAGTGCAACCGCACATGCCACTATCTTCATCGCGCTACCCGACATGTGGATGGTGGCGCATAGCGGTATCACAAAACCGACTGTGTCCTCATCTACCCCCATCTTGATTGCCTGACGGAGCGTCACGGGAATGGTTGCGGCGGAGGATTGCGTACCCAATGCCGTGAAATACGCAGGGAGCATCGTGTAGAGCAGTTTGAGGGGATTCTTCCTTGCCACTAATCCTGCAATCAGATATTGCACCAGCAGCAGGAAGATGTGCATGGCGAAGATTACGAGTATTATCTTCACGAATGCCGACAGCACGGTTGCCACTTGTCCGGATACCGTCATGTTGAGGAATATGCCGAATATATACAAAGGAAGCAACGGGATGATGACTTTCGCGATGGTCATTGACACCACATCCCGGAATTCATTTAACGCGGATTTCAGAGTGTCGCCCTTTATATAGGCGAGGGCGAGACCGAGAGTGAAGGCGAGCACAAGGGCACTCATCACTCCGAACAATGGGGGCATCTCCACTGTGAAGTATGCCGACAGGTCGTGACCCTCCTCCAGATTACGAAGTGCCGCCGGGGAGATGAGACGCGGGAAGAACGTGTCGCCCACCCAGTAGCTCATGAAGCCCGACAGTGTGGTGGAGAGATAGGCGAGAGCCGCAGTGGCGAGAAGCATCTTTCCCGCCTTGTTGCCGATGTCGGCGATTGCCGGAGCCACGAAACCAAGTATGATGAGCGGTATCAGGAAACCGAGGAATTGGCTGAAGATGGCATTAAACGTGGCGAAGAATCTTCCGAGCCATATCGGGAAGAATTGTCCCGCGATTATGCCGAGGATAATCGCGATGATGATTTTTACAAGAAGGTTGATTTTCGGAAATTTCATAATATTAGACATGAATTATTTTACAATCGATTGCTGCCGACGTATGCCGGGTCAGTACTTGCCGATAAGCCGGCGATAATCCGGAGTTGACTTGAAATCGGTCAGCCATTGCTCCGTCTTGTTGAAGAGTACGGAGTCTTCCGGCGAGAAGAGCCACACCTGAAACTGGGTGAAGCTGACCGGTTTCTCAAAATTGAGATTAGGATATTGCTTCTGCATGCGTCGGGCTATACGCTCGTTGACCACTGCCTGTTTCATCTTCCCGGTTGCCACCGCCATGCAGAGATATTCTTCCGACATTCCCTCCTCCAATGCCAGGTTGATGTCGCTGCCTATCTCTTTTGAGAGTCGGCGTAGGCGCATTATTGCCGGGGAGTCACGCTGGATGTGCACCGTGTCGCCGGCAAGGTCAAGGATAGAGTTGATGCGGCGTTGTCCGGTGGAGTCGATGGTCTGCACGAGCACCATCTTGTCGAGGAAGACGTTTTGCGTGGTCAGAAACCGCTCCTTCACGGAATTATCTGACGGGAGCGACGCGAGGATAGTGTAGCTTCCGTTCTCCAGACGGCTGAGTGCGTCATGCAGGTTCACCACGGGCCATATCTTCACGGGCGTGGAGGTCTGCGACGCGAAGAGACGCAGCATATCGTAGTTTATGCCGCCGAGTGTGTCGGAATAGAGATAATAGCTCGACGGTCCGTAGAGGATGGCGACGTCGATGGTGTCGCCGCCGGATCCCCCCTTTATCAAGGTGGGGAGCGACGACTGATGTGAGCAGCGGCGCATCATTGTCATTCCGGCTACGATAATTATGAGCAGCACGACGTAGAGGGCTGTCTGTCCGTATTTGTGAGGCATTCGCTTCATATCCTTGGGGCGTTGTTTGTCAGTTGGAGAAATCTACCGACAGACCCATCTCAAGACGGCGCGGGTTCATCGGATAGTGGGGGAGCAGGAAGCTCTCCTTCGAGAACCATCCCTGGTTGACGTGGCTCCAGAGCACGTAGAAACGCGTCTTGTAGAGGCGTGCCGAGATATAGGCGTTGCAGTAGGGATAGTTGCCCACCTTCACCTTATCGTCACCCTGCACGTGGAAACTCATCGTTGCCGGCTGGTAGTTCAGTCCGTTGTATTTCGTATAGTAGTCGCAATCCACGCCTATCTGAAGTTTCAGCACCTTGAAGGCGATGAACTTGAGGAAGAGATTGCTGTAGATGGTGAACTGGGGGAGTGGCAGCACATTGTCGTTGGAGCTTTTCTGATAGTAGAGCGAATTGTTCCAATGAAGTATGCCCACCTTGAATTGCTGGTCGAGACGTGCGGAGAAGATCTGAATGTTACCGCCATACTGACGTGGGAGTGAATTTGCATCGAAATACACGTAGTTCTGAATGTTCTCCACGCCTGCGCTGAGTGTGGTGCGGGTCCAGGGTATAAGCAATTCGCCGCCTACCTTGTAGGTGCGGGTCTTTCCGAAGTCGTTCTGCCAAGCGAAATGGTTGGAGATATAGTTCTGGAGCAGATAGGGCTGCGCCACGTTGCGGAACTCGGCATTGGCGGAGATCTTCACGGAGTCGCCGAATAACTTGAACCGCGTGTTGATCTCTCCGTCAAGTTCAAGATCGCCGACGGCATCCCCCACAAGTCCGAAGCGCGCACTTGCCGCATATCGCAATATCGAACCTTTATCCTTATGCAGACGTCCACCCACCCATAGGAAATTGCGTGTAGACGTGTTGGGTATCTTGAAGTTGGCGGGCAACGGAGTGAGTTGATCGATCTCTTCCTCGGTCAGTTCCGGATTATAGAAATAGGGTGTCTGCTTATATTTCTGGGTCTGATAGGAGATGTAGGCGGAAAGACCGAACTTTGCCCATTTCTGGAAACCCTCGATAAGTTCGATGCCGAAGGAGTTGGTCATCTGTGTGAGATATGTGTTGTCTTGCGTCTCGAGCGGGTCAAGATAGAAATTGGTCCAGAAATCCTTTGCCTGCGACTGGTTGGTGTTGATGAAGAAATGGCGCGTGTGCTGGAGGTCGAATGAATATATGAACCGGGTCATGGGCACGTATACCTCACGCGTCAGAGTGTCGTTTACCTGCTCCGACCTCCAGAAACCGAGCTTATAGGCGTGGGTCATGAAAAGCTCATCGCCGTTCACTCTCGAGTGGGCTGCATTCAGTCGCGTCGGTATGCTCTTAGGTTCAATCTTGTTGACGCCACCCTGAAGCTGGGCAGGGTCGGTGATGTAGAGGTCGTCGGTGATGCCGCCGTTCTCCTTATTAAGGAAGTTATAGTGATTATAGAAGGCCTGTAGTTCATATCGGTCGCCAAGATAGTATGTCGACAGGCTGTAGGAGAAATCCTTCGTAGCCTGTGCCTCGTATGCACCCTTTGAATAGATATAGTCGAGGGTGCCGCCCACTCCGATGCGTCGGTTGACGTTGCCGGCGAAATCCACTTTGAGACGGTCCTGATGGCTCATCTTGTTGCCACCCCATCCATACGACATTATCGTGGTGGGGATATATACGTTGTAGAACTTCTGTTTCCGGAAAGAGGGTATCCAGGCATCAAGGGCATCCTTGAAAAAGAAAGTGGCTCTCCGCGGCCTGTTGAAATAAATCAGGTCGATACCCTCCGCGCCGAGGTTGCCGGTGGTGGCGTAAGCGTCGGTCACGAGTGACGGGATTGCCGTCCGTTGGTAGTTATATGTGAGGGTGTCGATGGTCGATTCCACATGGTTGCCGAGTGGGAACGTCAGGGTCCAGGCACTACCGGGACGGATTGTGTCGTTTTTGGGAGCGGAAATCTCGTTTTTTTCAGATCCTCGTCCCCGGGCGCCGCCTCTGGAGAGCTGTTGGCTCTGTGCCCAGACCCCGGCAAGGGGGAGCAGCGCGATGCTGATGATAAGTGCACGTTTTACAAACATGACGCGAAATTACTAAATAAAAGGGTAAAATAAAAGAGCGGGGTTTCACAATCACGCTCTCCTGTAGCATTAAATTCTAATACCATGAATAAAACACAGTGCAAATACAATAATCGTATCTCTTTAACGGAGAAATACCCACGATATTGCAGGTATTTTTATATTTTTAGAAAGAAAAATGCGTTTTGATGAAACAAAATCGGGATAATGTTCGTTTATATGTTGTAAAACATAATTTAATAACATAATTTGTAGAATTTGAGTAGATGATAAAATACAAATTGCATTTATACGGAATCCCACATTCCTGATATAATAACTGCAAACCCTCATTATTTGTTGATTCCAGAATCCGTAAGGATCGTGGGATGATGGAGGGGAAAGAGATTGGATTTTGTCTGACGCTCATAAAAATGTAATTATTATGAAACATGCATTATCAAAATTTGTGAAATGGTATTGTGAGTCTGCCGCTAAGGTATACGATCATGAAGGAGTGAGAAGGTATTGGATCTAAAAATCAAAAAAAGTAAAAAGTTAGAAAAGAAATAGAAAAAGAATGCCCCCGAAATCATTCGGAGGCATTCTTTTGTATTATTTATGGTCTATTATTTATGGAATATAGTCTATAACCCTACCCTTAAACTATCAACTATAAACTATAAGCTATAAATTACTGATGGGCTGGACGAAGAAGGTCGTTGACGGTCTTGACGGGATTGAACGTACTGACCGGCACCTCTACGAGCACCGTGTTCCAGTCGCTCATCGCTCCGTTCCAGAGTCCGGGAAGTTCGAGTGCCTTTATCTCCACGCCCTCACGGCTCTTGATGGAGATGAAGCCTGTCGCCTTATCCACAAACTCCGGAAGGTTGAACTTGTTCCCCTTCCAGTCTTTCGTGCTGACCACGAGGTCTACCGGATTGAAGTGGGTAGCCTCCTTCAGCATCTTCATCGCCTCCTTGTTGTCGGGGTCGATCTGTGTAGACTCAAGGATCTGTGGGCTGACCGTGCCGTCGGGATTGTAGGCGAGGAACGGACCGCCGCCGGGCTCGCCCTCGTTCTTCACCATACCGCACACGCGGAACGGACGGTTAAGCTTCCCATAGATGAAGGCTGCCTTCTCGTCGGCTGTCATATTCTCCGTATTGTCATGGCTGATGCAGAGAACGTTGTGGAGGAACGTAAGCATCTCGTCAAGCTCCTCGTCGGAGGGTGTGCCCTTCGAGAGAGTCTTGCAATACTCGTTTGCCTTCTGCTTGATGCCTACCAGAACGCCGCCGATTATACGTTTGTATTTAAGAGTGTCCTCGCGACGGGCGTCGGGCACAACATTATCGATATTCTTGATGAAGATGACGTCCGCATCAAGGTCGTTGAGGTTCTCGATGAGAGCACCGTGACCACCGGGACGGAAGAAGAGACCGCCGTTCTCACGATACGGTGTGCCGTCCATGTTTGCGGCTACCGTGTCGGTGGAGGGTTTCTGAAGACTGGTCGACAGCTCGTAGGTGACGCCATACTCATGCTCCATCTTCCCTTTAGCCTCCTCGAATTTCATCTTCACGAGCGGTAGATGATCCTCACTGACCGTGAAGTGGACACTTACTTTGCCATTCTTGCCGGATGCATACTGCGCACCCTCGGCGAGATGCTCCTCAAGGGCTGTGCGGGCTGCCCCTGCCACCTTATGGAAGTTGAGAAGAGCTTTCGGCAACTGACCGTAGTTGAGACCCTCCTTATTGATGAGTGCCTTAACCACGTCTTTATATCGTCCTGCTTTCACGAGAGAGTCGATGCTGAGTCCGTAGAGGGAGAGGCATACGAAATTGAGCTGAGCGAAGAAGGCGAAGTTCTCGATCTCGTTGAAGAATTTCTTCATGAAATCAGACTTCGGTTTCTCATCCTTGCCGTTGGCAAATGCAAAGAGGTCTTTGAACATGCGGGATGCAGCGCCGCTCGCCGGCACCATCTTCAGCACCTTACCTCCTGCTGCGAGATACTCATTCCAGAGACCAACAGCCTTCTCCTCCATGTCGGGAGAGAGCACGGATATGCCGTGACCCGGTGTGGCGGGTGCTTCTATTTTCAGGTAGGGGAACCCATCGGCAAGCATCCGGAGTTCTTCCGCGAGTTTTTCTTCCGAGATCCCTTTTGATTCCAAAATCTCGAGATCCTTAGCGTTTAAATCCATAGTTTTTCTTTAGAATTATATTGGTTTGTAAAAAATAGCTTTATTCAACCTCTGAAAGTCATTCGCTCGTTGAGTCGTTAGCCTCTATCATTTGGCGACAGACATTTATCCTGCGCGACAGCATAGGTATCTTTCTCTCCAGACTGTGCACGCTACGCTGGGAGGAGAATAGCTGCCACGTGGCGGAGATCATCTCTTTCTCTGCATCCGAGAGGGTATGGCTTCCGGTCTTGCCACCGTTGAGATATACCAGCGTGGCGGCTGCCGATGGGTCGCGGTGTATCAGACTGCCGATGGAGTCGGCTTTCTCTCCATAGAAGCAGACCGTGTTGAGGTTTCCAGCCCGATAGTTGAGTGCCTGGTCATGGGGTACGATGTCGCTGGTTGCCTCCATTCCTTCCGACGTGACGCTTATCTGATTGAAATGCCCTCCCGTCAATGCCGCGATAATCTCGAACCCTTCATCCTGGGTGATGCGTGCCACTATCCCTGTAGATGTCAGCGGATAGCGCGATGCCCAGCTGCGGTAGATGTAGTATCCCTCCACAAGACGGGGATTCGAGACATGTTCGAAATTGGAAATCAGTCCGCTCACCTCCGTATTAAGTGAGGCAAGCTCGTTGTTGGCGTCCTCAATCTGGCGTTGGTAGTCGGCGATTGAGTCGTTGAGGCTGAGAATCCATTGCTCGCGTTCCTCGGCGGCTGCCGGTTTCTTGACGCGGACGCAGCCGGTGGAAAGGGTGGCGGCGGCAATCAGCGAGAGGATTATATGGTGGGTCTTCATAACCGTTGAATCTCTTTTACTCCTTTTACTGTCTTTAGTTTCTTAAGCAATGAACTGAGCTGGCGCTGGTCGGACACAGCCACCACCAACACTCCCTGGAAGATGCCGTCGTGGCTGTCGACGGAGATGTTGCGAAGCATCACTCCCGACTCCTTTGAGATTATCGACGTGATGTTGGCAACGATGCCGATGTCGTCATTGCCGATTATGCGTAGCGATGCAGGGAGAAGGTCCCCCTCCTTTCCGCTCCAGTCAGCCTTGATTATGCGGTAGGGGTAGCGTTCGCGAATGTTGGAGGCATTGGGGCAGTCACACCGGTGGATCTTGACGGTGCCGTCGGCACTTATGAATCCGAATACGTCGTCGCCATAGATGGGGGAACAGCATTTCGCGAATTTGTAGCTGAGTCCGTTGATGGTTTTCTCCCCGATACGCAGCACGTCGTTCTTGCTGTCGCTCTCCTCGTTGCGTTGGAGCTGGTATTCGCCGGCGGAGATCTTCGGTCCGTCGGTCTTAACGCTTGTCTCCTCCACGTAGGTATTGAGAAACTTACCCGGATCAATCTTCTCGTCAGCCATATCGGCGAAGAACTCGTTGGCATATTTGTAGCCGTTCTTTCCGATAAGCTTCATGAGCACGGATTCCTCAATCTCCACCTTGCGGTTCTTGGCACGTCGCTCGAGAATCTCCTTGCCCAATTCTGCCCGGCGCTGCAGCTCCTCGTTGAGGCTCTGCTTGATCTTGTTGCGCGCCTTCGTGCTGACCACGATATTGAGCCAGTCGGACTTCGGGGCCTGGTTTGACGAGGTGAGAATCTCGATGGTATCGCCGTTGTTGATGCGGTATGTTATCTTGCGGTGCTGTCCGTTGACCACCGCGCCCGTGCAGTGTGCGCCGACGTTGGTGTGGATCTGGAATGCGAAATCAAGCACCGTGGCTCCGGAAGCAAGACGGAAGAGATCACCCTTAGGCGTGAAGGCAAACACCTCCTTGCCGTAGATGTCCATCTTCATGTCTTTCATCAGCTGCATAGGTCCACTCTCGGCAGTCTCGAGGATATCGCGGATGTTGGTCATCCATTGGTCTGTGTTGTCGCTCTTCACCCCCTTATATCGCCAGTGGGCTGCGAGACCCTTCTCTGCCACGAGGTCCATGCGGCGGGTGCGGAACTGCACCTCCACCCATTTCGATCCGGGACCCATCACGGTGGCGTGCAGACTCTCGTAGCCGTTGCTTTTCGGTATCGAGATCCAGTCCTTCATACGTGCGGGATTGGCAGTATACATATCCGCCACGATGGAATAAGCCAGCCAGCAGTCGCTCTTCTCGCGCTCCTTCGGTGTGTCGATGATGACGCGGATGGCGAAGAGGTCGTAGATGCCCTGGAGATCCACCTTCTGCTTCTTCATCTTGTTCCAGATGGAGGAGATTGATTTGGTGCGCCCCTTTATCTCGAATTTAAGACCGGCTGCTTCCAGACGCGCCTTCACCGGGTCGATAAATGATTTTATATATGCGTCGCGGCTGCGCTTAGTCTCATTCAGTTTATGCGCGATCTGCGTGAATATCTCACGGTTGGTGTATTTCAGCGACAGGTCTTCCAGTTCACCCTTTATCTTGTATAGACCGAGACGATGTGCGAGCTGTGCATAAAGGCAGTTTGCCTCGAATGCCACGTTTCTGACCCATTCGTCGTCGGGATGATGGTTGATGGCACGCATGAGCACAAGGTTTCTCACTATCATGATGATGATGACCCTGATGTCATCGGCAAGGGAGAGCATCAGACCACGGAAGTTGTCCTGATGCACGGCATTGTTCTTGCTTGAGAATTTCTCTACTGATGAAAGACCTGTCAGTAATCCTGCCACGTCCTCGCCCCATCTCTTGCGTATCTGCATTATGTCGGTATGCCCGTAGGTGAGCAGGGGATACAGTCCGATGGCAAGAAGTATATTATGGTCAGGCTCTATTGCCTCCGCAAAAAGGAGAGCCCATCGGAGAGTCATTATTGCTATGGGCAGACCCTTCGGATCGTGTGCCGGAGAATCTTCATGCATGGAGTGGTACACCATCTTCAGGAAAGCATCTTTCTCATCAGCCGTGAACCTTGTCGGATTGATATAGGCACTCACATCCCTTAGAAGCGTGACGAACTCACGTTTCTCAGCGGTGGAAAGTCTGTCGGTGGTTTTATTTTCCATAAATTCATGTATTTTGAAGTTTATACAACTTCATTTTGGAAAATTGACATTTGAATTTACAAAAGTATTAAAAAAGGCTCATACTTCCAAGTCCTCATCCATAAAATGCCTATACAGTCGCCAACTTCTTCACATTCCGTTACCCGATTCCCGCTCTCCCGATTATAAAAATGTTCGGTAAACCGTGCGGAATACCGAACATTTATTGAAAAATCAGATATTTTGGCGAGGTGTGTGATTTTTTTATTATATTTGTGACCTGTAGTCAGTGATTTTAGTCAGTCATTGGTTACGCAAATCTTTGTCGGCAGAGGAAATTTCAATATTACTTACTGAAGTTTCGCAAGCTGCACTTCAGTGGTTTAACGTTTATAGTTTAAGGTTTAAGATTCACGAAAATCCACGAATCTTTTCATTATACAAAATTTAATGACCATAAACCATAAACATTAAACCTTAAATTACTTAAATACAAATAGAAGAATCAAAATGAAGGAAAACGCTAAATATAGGATATATAATAGGCTGAATGCTTTCGCCAACGTGATTATGATAGCCGTGGGAGGTTCCGTGGGATTGCTCATCGGTTCGTCTGTCTTGAAATATATGGACTATAGGGATAATCCCGTCAAATATGAAATTCAATCCGCACCATGGTATACAGGTATCCTTATCGGAGGAGTGTTGATAGCTGTGTTGTTGGTTCTTTTCATAGTGGTGAAGCTCATTGCGCTGCACGGTCTAAAGAAAACAGAGAGTGAATCCGGAAATGTCACGAATGAATCGGATATCAAACAAGAATCGTATACAAAAGGCACAAGCCATACCAGACAAGAATCGGATACAAAACAAGAAGACCCCAAGAACGGTATTGACGAACTGATAACACCATTTTTCTGGGTCGATAATGAAGATTCCGCATCCGTATGCCTATATGTAGGGGAATATAAAGACGAACTGTTCCAAACGCGAGAAGATGAAGGTTTTGAAGGGAATGGTTATGATTGGGATTCATTGGCACAAGTATTTCTAACAGAGCAGGCACCGGAGCTAAAAGAAGTGATTGACTTCGATTCAGAAGGGAGCATGTTCTGCGCATATTCAGAAGACAAGGAAGCCTTACGACAATTCATTCAGAGATTCAAGTCCGCCTGCGAAGACGATACCCTGATTGCCGACCTCTTCTCCCGTGCCAAACCGGATTGACTCCCATCCGTTGAAATACATATATATCCGTTTAAATACATATATAAAGACGAATAGCAACATCATAATTTTTTTGTTGTTATTCGTCTTGCTATAAGTGTCTCAATTAACTTGGTTTACTAATTTGTGATTGTTGATTTCAACTCATTAAGCCTTACTAATTGACTATCGTATCGATTTGAACGTGTCCAAGCTATTTGCTGGGGTAGAATATCAGTAGCTGGTAACTCTTCACCTAATTCCAAGACTACATAGATATGTAAATCTTTTGGAGTAGAATATATATTTTCTTCAATTTTAGAAGCACGTTTCAAGTTGGACGATGTCACACGAAAGAAGTGTTTGTTGGAAGTGTTTGAACGTGTGTGAAATAATATATATTTAATCTCGCCGGCATTATCAAGGATGCAATCCCCCTCCGGTGTATCCTTTATGCCGATAGCTATCTTGCCGGTTGGCAGAAAATTACGAGATCTATTGTCATAATTTTCCATCATTACCATCAATACGCCGGCATCATCTGTAAATGTCTGTCTCTTCAAAGACCCGACATTTGAAACGTCCGGCAAAACAAAATCTTTTTTAAGTTCAAACTTTTCACTGATGTGGAAATGAGATTTAAGGGCGTTCAATATGTCCTTATTGTTTGTTGCTTCATTTTGTCGAGCATTTGCCCTAAAAATCTTTACAAGTTTATTTTCCTGTTCATTTTCTTCGGTTTTCATTAATGCGAGAACAAGATAATTACTTTCTTGTCGGGGACGGTATAACTTACCGTTCAGCAGATGGAAGTTTTCTTGTATGAACTGATAGCAATTCATACCCTCTTTCGGCTGAATGACTCTGAACGTATAGAGATTGTTTAGGGTTGCTTGTATTCTGTTTCTAAATTCATTTCTTACGTAGTCTCTCCACCATGCCTGTCGGTTTTTGTTATCGCGACCGTAGAGCGATACTATAAAAAGAAAATTCACGTCATAATGGCAGAGCAATAATGTATCTCTGTCAAATAGCCTATTTTCGAATTGTCTGTTCAATAATACGTTCTCTTCCTGGGCATTCAGTTCATAGTCATCAAAGTTAAGGAATTTATTACCACTTGATTGTTTATTGGGTATTCTTGCACTGATGAAGAAATTTGGAAGAGGATTGTAACCTTCTGTAAGAGGGTCCCTTAATTGAGGTTGACCGGTTAGGTCTTTCTCATCTAAGAATAAGTCGATATTCCACTGAACCACATTCCGTGCATAAGTATATTGCTTGTAGATGGATTCTGTTCCGAGTTTTACTCCATCCTTGACTCGTTTGTAGTATTTGCTGTCGCCGATGTAGTAGGTTAGTTCTTTATCCAGATTCGATTGCTCGATAAGACCTTGACCAATAAACATGTGGTCGACCATTTTACCATCCTTTTGTTTTTTTAGTTCGTCAGGAAGATTGGTCTCTCCAATAAGTGTATCAATCATTACTTCGAATATGTGGTCGAAATCTTTTGCCAAAAGATAATCTCGATTGATTTGGTTCATTGCGATTTTATACTCTCTGTCGAAGAAAGCATAACATAGATCCCATATCCTAAGAGCCTTGTCACTGAAATACTTATATTTAATCTGTTTAAGCCTACGGCAACCGGCATTTTTGTCGATATAAGATTTCTTCAACCGGTCAATTGAAATTAGGTCGTAATTGAAATTGATTTTAAAATCGAATCCGTGGGCATGATTGATGTAGTTAAGAATGGAAAAAAATATCACCAGTAGCTCCTCATCAAAATTCACCACTCTCTTTTTGTTGATAGGGTCGGTGTATATCGGTCGATTATTTAGGATAACCGCATGAGTGTGAGATATGGTTTTATTCCAATGTATTTTATTCTGACCAGAGTGTAAGTTCTTAGTTATAAACGTAAAATAGTCCTGGTTGTCTCTATTAAAATCTCTAAGCGCAATGATAACGTCAAGGAGGGTATTATGTTTCTTCTTCTTTCCCCTGCTTTCTGTCTGATGTTCTCTTGATTCGAGGATATTGGTATTATTTGTCTTTTTATAAACACAGATGGTTCGGTAAATCCAGATTGAGAGAGATGAAAGAAACTCTTTGTAGTCTTTGCTTCCCTCTTCCGTGAATTTGCCTTTTACATTGTCAGAATCAAAATCAATAATCTCCTCTGGACTTGCTCCGAAGATAGTATCTTTCTTATTCTTATTTTCAATCTCATCAGCTTTCAGATTCTCACCGGTAAGTACAACTTTTGGCAAGAAGAAGATAACGTCATTAATATCTTTGTTATAGCAATACCCGACATACTCCGGAGATATGACATTTTCCAGTTCAGGCACTGAAATCACACCACGGAGTACGTCTCTTACGGTCTTATCTTTTCTTACTTGATAGTCGAGATTATATGGGTAGCCTTCAATGAATAGTAACATTTGGATACATCAATTGTCGGTTTCAATTTTGAGATCTAAATTTAACTTGTCTTTTATTAGTTCCAGAATATTTATTTTAGTGTTGTCATCAATCCCTTTCACTACATTATATTGATTAATTTTAACGTAAGAATACTCATTACTTTCCAATATTTCAGGAAATTGTATTTTGGAAATTAATGGGCGATTCTTGCGCCGATATTTTGAGTCCTCGACTATTGGTCCAATTTTTTCTATACCAATTTTTTTGATTATATCAATGTATAAATCAAATTTAGAGGTAGTAACCGGGAATCTATTGCCATCAAGTATCACACCGGTAAAACCTGAATCGATTGTGTTTTTCTCATTCTTGACATCATCTGAGTCGGATTTTCCATAGATGGTAGTTTCTATTTCATTTCCTTCAGGTTCAATTACCAAATTCTTCATCATGGAGTGTATTGTTTCAGAACTATCGTCATCATACAATTTGGAGAATGAGAAGTCATTGTCAGAGGGGAATATATCGGAGTCACCATCTTTACATACGTCATTCCACAGATAGAATAGGATTTTGTTTAGGAATAGCTTCTTTGAGATGATGCTATTATGAGGATTCACAAAGTAGTCGCCCATCATCTTATCTTCTGAACCTGTATCTTTCAGGATGCGACGATTTACTTCTTTTTGAAATTTAACCCATGAATATTTGATGCCATCAATCTCAATCAACCAGTCAGTATTCTTATATTTGATAGGCTCATACTCCCAATCCCATCTTCTTTTGAAAGCACTGTCAATGGGGAATAGGGATTGGTCGCTGGTATTCATAGTTGCAAGTATGTACAGATTGGATGGTAGGCAGAGTTCTCCATTTTTAATTCCGTCATTATCTTTTCCCAGTTCATCAATAAGGAAGTTTTTTAAGTCGGTATCAGCCTTAATCGTATAATCCGACTTTCCGTCCTCATTGCGGTCAAGAAGTTGAAACAAATCACCAAATATCTGCGCACAATTTCCTCTGTTGATCTCTTCAATTACAAGAAATACATTCTCATTTGGCTTTTTGTACGCCTGAATGTAAGCCTGTAGGAATGATTGAGGAATAAATTGATACTCAATGATATTATCAATCATCGGGTCATCCTTTTTTGCATTTGCAAGATCATCATCCTCGTAATATTTAGCCTTTACTTGCCCATTATACCGATATTGCTTCTTCATAGTTGGTTTGAAAGAACCTACAAAGGTAGAATAATCGCTATCAGGATGAAAGGTGGTCCGGAATATATTCTCTGATGGAACACCCATTAATTTCTCGGTCTTAATTTTGTGAGATTTACCGGTACCCGGTGCTCCATAATAAATTATTTGATGAGAATCAGGTGATTCTGAATTATTAGCATCGTTCTCTTTTTTTACTTCTTGAAAAATTACAATTCTTTTAGGAGATAAACTTAAAGTTGTTTCTACTAAATCCTTATAAGCCTCAAATTCATTATTATTCTTCAATAAGAATTCATTATTACTAAGAGCTAAAAAAGGATGGATCCCTTCTCTGACAAATGATTTAAAAATCCTAAAAGGTCCGACATCTTCTTGCTCATCTTTTGCGATTATGTTCTCATTTTTAGATATTGATTTATATATGCCTTCTTGTTGAAATATTATTTCATTACTATTATTTCGTAGTTTAAATTGGGTTTCTTCTGAGAACGAAGTTAGTATCTGTTTTAATCCGTTACTAAGTGTAGATTGGGAGGGTTTATTTTGTAGCCATAAAGATAGTTCACTTTTGACTATATCTTTATCCCATGCAGAAATATATATGTCAATAATTTTTATGTTGACTGCAAATTTTATCAATTTTTTGAAACGTTCGCCCCCTGTTCGTTCTTTTGTATCAGAATTTGGATAATCAACGTATGAGATTTTTGCTATTTTAAACATTAATCCTAATCCAACTTGAAGTGATTCGAGTTGCGAAGTTAGCAAAGGGTTGGAGTCAAGGATACTATCATCTAGTGATAGATTATTGATTATCCAATCTTTATATATTTTTTTTAGGATAAGTTTCTTTTTACCATTATATTGTATTTGCTCGTCAGCATATTCGATTTGACTTTTCTTATCATTGGCACAATAAAGTAAATATGCTAATGAAATTACGGATGGTATGTCCCCCAATGAAGATTTGATTCCTAAACGACAATCTATATCGTTTCGTAGGGTTATTTGTTTAGGTAAGTTTGCCATATATATGTAATTTTATATAGATTCATTAGAGATTATTACTTTCGCTATTTCGTATGCTAAAAGAGGTGGTACTGCATTTCCAACTTGCTTCATTTGGCAAGTTTTAGACCCAAAGAATACGAAATTATCTGGGAATGTTTGGATTCTAGCAGCTTCTCTGGTAGTGATGCACCGATTAAGTCGTGGATGTGTGAAACGTCCAGAAGATGGGGTATCAAATCTTGTGGTTATGGTTGATGCTACATCATCTTCTAATAGTCTACAATAGGTTCCACTATAAATAGACTTGGTTTGTTCTTCTTTAGGTAATACTTTCCCTCTCTCTCCAATAGGTACCATTGCCATCCTTCTTAAAGCAGTCGGATTATGTTTAGTAGCTACATGATTATGTAGTATTATACAATTACCACGTAATTCCTTTTGCAAATTAGAAATAGGTTTTTTATCATATGTAGATTCTTCGGCACCTTCTCCTGATTCTATAAATGGTAAATCAAAAATTGCATCTTTGATAGTATTTCTAACATTTGTTGGTTCTGGTAGTTGTATATCTAATATTCCTTTTTGTCCGATAAAAACTGCCCGTTTCCTGTCTTGCGGAACTCCAAAATCTTTTGCATTCAGAACACCACAACACACATCATAACCTATATTTTTGAATGATTGAATGATTTCATCTTTGAAATATCCATTCTCTGTTGTTATTATATTAGGTACATTTTCCAATACAAAGTATTTTGGAGAAAATTCTTCAACAAATCTTACAAATTCCTTAAAAAGAAAGTTTCTGGGGTCATTTAAAGAAAGTCTTTTCCCTTTTTGAGAAAATCCTTGGCATGGAGGACCTCCCATGACTACTTGTATGTCAGGATGTAATTTATGTATTTCCTTAAAATTTAAATCTCTAATATCTGAAGAATAGACGTCCGTATTGGGATGGTTCTTTTGATATGATAATGCAATATCTTTATCATACTCTATCGCAATTGAGATTTCAAATCCTGCTTTTATGAAACCTTGAGATAGTCCTCCAACACCTGCGAATAAGTCTGCTACTTTCATTTTTTATCTTTTATTCTGTTTCTTGCAATGTTGTAGTATTCTTCATTAAGTTCAAAACCAATGAATTTTCGATTTAATAGTTCACAGACGACTCCCGTACTGCCACTTCCCATAAATGGATCCAAAATAACATCATTTTCATTAGACAACAATTTAATGAAATGAGTTAATAATGCTTTGGGCTTTTGCGTTGGGTGGTTCCCCAATTTATGTTCACTAGATGATATGGTGGAAGTTTCAATATAATCATGTATTGGTTTACCTTCATTATTGAAGGTGCCAGTATGACCATCATTAATGAAGTATAACCAGGGTTCTGTTGAATTAATGAAATGTAGATTCATGTTTCTTGGCATAGGGTTTGTTTTGTGCCAAATCCCTACAGTTTTATAATACAATCCAGCATTTAATGCCAAATTAATTATGGTTTCAACCTTAATAATTGACATGAACATGATTAAAGAACCTTTTGATTTAAGTACTCTTGCACATTGTAATAGGAATTCTTTCATGACTAAAGTCCATTGAGAAAATTCCAAATTATCCCAACCGGAATAAGCAAAATGATTATTTCTCATCCCTTTAATATTGGTGCCTCGTTTATGCATAAAAAGTCCAAGATTGTAGGGCGGGTCTGTTAAGATTAAATCAATAGATTTGTCAGGTAATTGTTTAATTAAATTTAAACAATCGCCTAAGTCTAATTTTGATAGTGCAGTAATTTGTTTCATAAATGTTTAATCGTATGGTTTAAATAGATGGTTTATATCACAATCAAAAATTATTGATTATGAAGAGGAGAGTTGTGCCGAATTTTAACATTGTCATTTTATGAACAATTTTGACACATTAATCGGCTCTGCTAAATAACGGACTATAATTTAGTTATCAGCAGTAACTTTGTTTGTCTTATTACTTGAATCCTTTTTCCCATACTTAGTATTCTGAAACATTAATGTGCAAAGATACGTATTTTTGAGAACAATGCAAAATGCCTTTTATGTTGTAATATTTATTTTTTGTCATGACAGCAGTTTTTATTGGTTTTAAAGATTGTGGGTGCAAAGTTATTTGTATCGGGTGCCATAATTAGGCAGTAGAGTGTTAAAGGATGTTGTAGGGTATTTGTGCTGGTTTGTGGTGTGTGTGATAAGAGTTGTGGAACTTCTTTTGTTCCTTTGTGCTCTCTTGTGATTGGTGGGTCAGTGCGTATCGGGGTTGATTTTTATTTTGAATTTGGATTCGGCTACGTTTATGATCTCTTTGTAGAGGTCGAGACGAAGCTCTTCTGTTTGAAGGGCTTCTTTTAATATTGCTATTTGCTCTTCGGGTGTTTTGCCTTTTAGGAGATCGTCAATGTTGCTGTTTTTCTGTGAATTTTTCTTTTTCATATTTTCAACTTGCTGGGTTTTGGCTTGTTTTCTAATGATTGAAGTTTGGACAACTTCATTGATTCCATCGTGTCTTTTTACTGTTTCGATAGGGAACAGTAAGTGACGGAATTGGTTGGTTTGCACAAAAGTAGGTGTTTTAGTTTGATTCAGCAAACTTTTGCTGCTGTTTTTTGCTGAATTAATTAGACTCTTGTCTCGTCTGCTCTCTATGTCCCTAATCCGTTTTTTATCTGTTTCATCTGTTTCACCTGTTTCATCTGTTTCACCTGTTTCATCTGTTTCGGGTGAAACAAGTGAAACAGCGAAACGGTTGAAACAAGCGAAACGGTTGGAATAGCTATCAAGCTGTTATTTATTTAAGTTTCGCAAGTTTGCCTACTTGCTTCACTTAAATGGTTTAATGTTTAAAGTTTATGGTTTATGATCATTAAATTTTGTATAATGAAAAGATTCGAGGATTTCCGTGAATCTTAAACCTTAAACTATAAACTATCAACCACTGAAGTGTAGCTTGCGAAACTTCAGTTATTTACAGATATCGACATTCGCCAGAGTTCGGAGCATATTGGCAACGCTAATTTTCGGTAAGCTTGAAGTCACAGTAAAGCGCCGGTCTTGTCTTTGATATTTCGTTGGCAATATTGCAGGGATTTTCACAATGGTACCGGGTCCGGACGCATCAGGGCGTCATCAATCCATTCGTTGCTTGTTAGATAGAAGCGATTCCTTTGGGAATATGATCCCCCTCTCCATCCTCTTGTATCGGGGATGGAGGAAATGCAAGCGAGCATATCGTTTATTGTACCTTGTTTTTAGGTTGATATTTGTTTGATGCCGCAAAGTTATATATGAACCGACTGCCCGCTTTGTTATTTTGAAACTAATCTGACATTTTATGTGATCCACCCTGAATCATCAGGGCACGCGAAGAAAATGTTTCGCCTGTATCGCTTGTATCGGTTGTTTCACCTGTTTCGGGGTGAAACAAGTGAAACAGGTGAAACAAGTGAAACAAACGCTCGGATGGGCGCACGAAGAAATGAAAGAATAATACGTGGGATTAGGAGATGTGGCGATGGATAGGGGCAGAGTGCTTTTAATTGTGACGAAAAATGACAAAATGGTGGTAAAAGTTTGCGGAATTGGATTTTAATATCTATTTTTGTGGAAATCAAAACAATATTGTCATGTCTGCCGATATTAATCCGATATCCAATTTCGGATTCAAGTACATCTTCGGACGAGGGGAAGGGGCAAACTCGATGTGGCACCAATTAATATTTAGCAATATGACTCAGAACGAACTACAGGATATAATCCGCCATTCAGAAGTGTCGACAGTGCAGTTCAAGGAACGCATAGATGATAACTATAAAATTGGCACCGAGTTAGTCGCATTTAGCAATAGTAAAGGTGGTCGCCTCTTTATTGGTATCAAAGACAAGACTGGGGAAATGAATCCATTGTCATATCGAGAGACACAGGACACTTGTGAGAGGCTTGGAGATATCGCTACACAAAATGTAGATCCACACATTGGTATAGAGATAGACACGGTGGCTGTGGAAGGCGGTAATATCGTTGTGGTTACGATTGCTGAAGGCATAAATAAGCCTTACAAAGACAACAAGGGTATAATATGGGCAAAACAAGGTTCTGACAAGCGCCGTATTATCGACAATAGCGAAATTGCTTACATGATGGCAGAATGTGGGTCGTTTTTTCCCGATGAAGCTGCTGTAGCTGATGCCACTATTGAAGATCTTGATGAGGGCACATTAAAACTTTTCTTCCTCGACAGGTTTGCAACTCCTTTGGAGAAAAAAGGAATCTCAGCAGACAATATTCGATCAAAAAGTATTGACACGATTGTAAAAGCAATCGCGGTAAATTTTAGTTTGCGGAGGCTTTTAGCCAATCTACACCTAATACGACCTAACGGGAAACTTACGGTGGCGGCTATGTTGCTGTTTGGAATATATCCCCAACGTTTTCTACCAGCTTTCACTACTAAGTGTGTTTCTTTCGTTGGCAACACGTTAGGCTCCAAGATATTCAGAGATAGGGTCAAGGATTCTGATATGGAGGGTAATCTTCTGCATCAATACAACACTATCATGAATTTCTTTACACGTAATCTAAGGATTGTGCAGTGTGGTGAAGAATTTAATCAGCAGGGTGAGTATGAGATTTCGTTGGTCGCACTCTCAGAGTTGACTGTGAACGCACTTATCCATCGCTCGCTGACTTGGGAAGCACCGATACGCATCTTCATTTTTGATGATAGAGTGGAGATTCACAGTCCGGGCACATTGCCAAGAGGGCTTATGGTTGACGATATAGAGCGTGGTACATCAATACCGAGGAATCGACTTCTATTCAACAATGCAATCTGTCTCCTTCCTTACTCAGGTATAGGCACCGGCATCCCTCGAGCTATCGGCGAGGATACTGATATTCGCTTCTATAATGATGAGAATCTACATGAGTTTGTCATCATAATTCCTCGTGATGTTACATTCAAAAGTAACGAAGTAGACAATGGAAGTAACGAAGTAGGGGTAAAAAGTAACGAAGTAGACAAAGGAAGTAACGAAGTAGGGGTAAAAAGTAACGAAGTAGACAAAGGAAGTAACCAAGTACGCACAAAAGTAACTAAAAAACAACAAGACATCATTAACTTCTGTTCCGTGCCTCGTACCACAAAAGAGATTCTTGATAGAGTCGGAGTTTCAAACCAGTCAGCCAATCGTATTCGCTATATCAATTCGTTGGTGGATGCCGGCTTGTTGAAACCGCTTTTCCCAGAGTCACCTACTGCGCCAAACCAGAAATATGTTCGTAAGTAACCAGCCATATTGTAAATCATGGTTGTGAGTCTATGTCGGATTGTAGTGATTCATGGCGTTTCATCTGTTTCACCTGTTTCGGGGTGAAACAGTGAAACAAGTGAAACGGGTGAAACAAGCACTCGGATGGGCGCACGAAGAAATGAAAGAAATAAAAGAAATTTTTATTGTTTAGTGGGTGGGGGAGGGGTCAGTGGGTGCGGATGAAGGTGAAGAGGGTGTCGTAGGCGGCTTCGCGTGCTTTGGGACTGCTGAGGATGAGGTCGTGCAGTCCGCTGTCGATGGCGCAGACGGTGGGGTTGGTGCCGAGTCGTTCGCCGCGTTTCTGGATCATGGCTGGGTCGAGCACGGCATCGCCGGTCTGGAAGTCGGGGGTGTAGTTGCAACCTTCAATCTTGCGGCTACTGTGCATCACGAGGATGGGCACGGCAATCTCCTTGCTCTTTTTCATCAGTCGGCTCTGTGCCGTGTTGATGGCTCCTAACCATGATGCGGTCACCGGAGGAGAGTAGACCATCTTCCAGTCGGTGTCGTAGGTCCATTCTCCGTAATATTCTTTCAGCAGACTGTAGGCGTAGCCGTCGCAATGCCCCTGATTGATCTTCACGTTCTTGAATATCTTGCCGAAGAAGCCTACGGTAGGTATGGCGATGTTGCGCATGAATGATGAGAAGTTCCATTCAAGAAACGGGCTATCGGTCACAATCCTGTCTACGCCTACATCCTTGCCTCTCTCGGCTCCGAAGTAGGCTACTGTGAGACCACCTGTGGAGTGTCCGCCGAGGGTTATGTCGGTGTTACCGTCGCGGCGTATCTGGCTGAGAGCTGAGTCGATGTCGGCGAAGTATTCTTTCTGGTCGCGTATGTTGAAAGGGTATTGCCATGGCTCACGGCTCCTGCCGTAGCGGCGCAGGTCAACGGCATAGAAGTTGTAGCCGGAGTCGACGAACCGTTCACCCATTTCCGACTGGAAGAAGTAGTCGTTAAATCCGTGGATGTAGAGGAATGCTTTCGAGGAATTGTCCTTACACATCTTCCGGATGATGGTGGAACGGCACGGACCATCGAATGCCTCTCCCTGGTTGACGTAGCGGGCTTCGTAGCCGGGAAGTATGTCGGGATGCCATGCGATGTCGGTGGTGGGGGTCTTCGGACCGTCGTATTTCTCTTTCACGTTCCAAGCCGATACGGAGAGCGCGACGGCAAGGAGTGCTGTTATCGGGAGTCTTCTCATATTATTATAAGGAGGAGGGGATAGGTATAGTGGATAAAGAAACAGGTGTCGCCTTCACGGAAGAGGGACGACACCTGTTTAACAATTTTTTGGGGTTTATAGTTTATGGTTTATGGTTTATGGTTTATAGTTTATAGTTTAAGGTTCATAGTTTAAGGTTTAAGATTCACGAAAATCCACGAATCTTTTCATTATACAAAATTTAATGATCATAAACCATAAACATTAAACCTTAAACCATTTAAGTTTATGGTTTGGGTCAGAACCTTCTTGGGGGTGGACCGCCATGTCCGCCACGTCCGCCGTGACCGCCACGCTCACCCGGCGGAGGCATGCCGGGTCCGAACATATCTTCACCGTTAGGACCTTTCCCTTTCTTGCGGAGTGTGTTGAAATTCCATGTCAGACTGAACATTACGTAGCGCGTCAAGTCGTTGTATTCGCTGTCGACGATTGCCATGGCAGTGTTTGACCTGCTGATATTCTTCTTCTGTCCGAGTATGTCGTAGGCTCTTGCCGAGAGGGTAAGCGACCTGTCGGAGAGGAAGGAATAGGAGATCTGTGCATTCCATAGCCATTGCTTTGAGTCGAATCCGGATGAATAGCCGGATGTATTGGCAAAGTAAAGGTCGGTGGTCAGTTCAAGTCCGAAGGGGAGGTAGAGGGCTGCATCAGATGTGAATCCGTAGGAATGGGTGTTGCGGTTCGCCTGCTTGGGGAGCGTGTTGCTGACCCGGTTGTAGGAATAGTTGGGGTTTACGGTCATCTGGAAGATATCGCTGGAGAAGGTTATTCCGGCGGCGGGGGATAGGGAGAGGTTGCCGGAACGGTTGAATTCTCCGTTGATGTAGCCGGGAGATGCCGCGTAGCGGGCCTGCATGCGGGTGTTGAAACGCCATTTCCTATTGGTGAACGGGCGTGATATCATACCCATGCCGAATATGTTGAAATTACCGTTTTCGTTGGTATATGTCGTGGTTCTTCCGCCGGTCTCGCGGTCTGTGACGGTTTTCGACACTACCGTATTTAATGCGAAAGATGCGTTGACCATTGCGAATAGCGACTGCTGCGATTCCATCCGGAAATCGTTGAAGTGGAATCCGACGTTCTGGGTGAAGGTGGGCTTCAGGTCGGGATTACCTATGACGATGTTGAGCGGGTTGGAGACGTCGGCGACGGGTTGCAGCTGATTCATCGATGGTTGCGACGTGCGTGCACGGTAGGTGGCGCGTATCGAGGAGCGTTCGCCGAATTTATAACGCATATTGGCGAAGGGGGATACGTTCCATACCCAACGTTCCGGAATGTTGCGGGCGGAGTTGATGAGATCCTCGCTCTTCGAGCTTGCCGGGGAGAAGAGGATTCCGGCGTCGAGATTGAACGTCTTCGACACCTTCTTATATCCCGCCTGAATCTCCTGGGTGAAGAAATCATTACGGAAACTGTTGCTCAGTGTGTTGTCGAGGATGGCATCAGCCGGCACCTCCGTCAGCATCGGCGGGAAGAAATTGTCGGGGTTATCCGGGTCGCCGAGATCATACGTGAGTTTGTCGGCATTGTTCCATCTGTAGTTGATGCGGTAGACGAAATTGAGGAAATTGCCTTTCTTGACGTCACCGAGGGGTTCGGACCATGAGATGCGTCCCTGCACGTTGTTCGACCATGAATGGTTGTCGATAAAGCGGTAGAGCAGCTCATTATCGTCGTTGCCGTCCTCCTCTTTTAGCAGGTAGTAGATGATGTCGCTCCAAGTGGTGGATTTCTGACGGTTGTTGGAGAATGAATATTGAGCCTGCACGCTGAAGGAGCGTCCGGGACGGCTTGCGAAGTTGTGGTTATAGATGAGGTTGCCGCTCGCCTGCACATTCTTCCCTTTGTTTGTGCGGGCGTTGATGCTGCGGTTCACCTTCGTGAGATTGGGGTCGCCGGCACGTAGCAGGGCGGAATCCTGGCTCTCCGATTCGCGGAAGTTCATGCTGAAGCGCGGACGGAAATCGATTGTGTTGTTCTCATCGATTTTCCATTGCATACGTAGGTCGGTGTTGATGTTGTGTCCCTTGTCCTGCACTCTTGATCCGGCATCCTGATAGCTTGTGGAATCGGCGAAGATGTTCTGTGTTGAGGTCTTGCTGCGCGATATGCGGTCGGTGTGGGAATAGTTGATGTTGCCGCCCACGCGGAATATCTCATCCTTGCCGACATTGAACTGAATGCCGAGACGCTGGGCAGTGCTTATTCCGCCATTGCCACCGAAAGAGCTGAACCGACCACGTCCGCCGTCGGCAAAACCGTTGTCGTTGATATTGTTCAGTCCGCCGAAGATCATTATCTGATTCCCTTGGTTGAAATGGTTTACGGTGAAACTGCCCTGATAGCGTTCGTCGGTGCCGTATCCGCCGGATACGTTGCCAAACCAGCCGTTGTTCATCTCCTTCTTGACGGTAAGGTTGATTACGGTCTCCTCCTCTCCGTCGTCGACTCCGGTGAGTCGGGCGAGGTCACTCTTCCTGTCGACCACCTGCACCTTATCGACCATATTGGATGGAAGGTTTTTTGTAGCCATCTGCGGGTCGTCGCCCATAAATTCCTTGCCGTCGATAAGTATCTTCGTAATGCTCTTGCCATTTGATTTGATACCTCCGTCGGCATCCACCTCGACGCCGGGTAGCTTTTTGAGGAGGTCGTTGACGGTGGAGTTCTGGGCGGTCTTGAATGATCCTGCGTTAAATTCGATTGTGTCCTGTTTTGCCACGACAGCCGCCTTCACCGCAGTCACTACGGCTTCGTTTAGCGTGATGGCACTTTCATGCAGTGTGATGTTGCCGAGGTCGATCTTCTGGTCGGGATCCTTTATCTCGATGTTGCGGCTTACATCCTCCATTCCGGTCATGGTTGCGAGTAGGAGATACTTGCCCGGTTTTATGTCTTTCAAAGAGAAACTCCCGTTGTCGCCAGCCATTTGGTATCCCTTTCTCACGGTGTCGGGGAGAGCGACGAGCTGTATGGCGGTTCCGGGGAGAGGCTCTCCGTCAGCATCGGTGATGCGTCCTTTGATATCGGCAGCCCAGGCGGATGCCCCGATCAGAGGAATGCACACACACGGCAGGAGCCGTATTGTCTTCATATCATAGCAGAATTTAGTTGGTGTGTCGGAATCCGGGTAACGCGTAATGACGGCATACCACTCACCAAGGGTTTAAGTTCAATTTAAATACAAAATAAAGACCAAGAGATGGAGAAAAGGTTTAAAATACATCATGCACAGGATGTTTTTTTATTTGTGGAAAATTTTTTTGAAAAAATTGGGGCGGGTGTGAACCAAATGGGGTACTGGATTGTCTATAATAGTGAAAATCGTTTCATGATGTTAGGTTAGTTAGAAAAGTATTATGGAAAACAGATGGCGCCCGGTTGTGAAACCGGACGCCATCGCTTTTGTTAGGATTGTGTGTGATGTGGACAAAGGTGTGATGGTGTTTGCCGATTTTTGGGGTGTGTGGATGGTTGTTTGGGGAAATGTATTATCTTTGTGGAAAATTATCTAACTAAAATCTAATTTCTATTATGAAACGTATCGTGTTTCTTGATTACATCAGGGTGTTCGCGTGTTTCCTCGTGATGCTGGTGCATGCGGCGGAGAATTTTTATGGGGCACCCGGATCTACCGATATGGCGGGTCCACAGTCGTTGCTTCTTACGGAGTCGGACCGTCTTTGGGTGTCGTTGTATGACGGTTTTTCTCGTATGTCGGTGCCGTTGTTTATGATTGTGTCGGCTTTTCTTCTTGTGCCGATGAGGGAGGGGCAGTCGGCTATGGAGTTTTATCGCCGGCGTGCGGTGAGGATTCTCCCTCCGTTCTTTATTTTTATTATTCTTTATAGCACTGTTCCGATGCTGTGGAATCAGATTGATGGTGCCACTTCTGCTCATGATCTCTCTCGTGCGTTGCTTAATTTCCCGACGCTGGCAGGTCATCTCTGGTTTATGTATCCGCTTATCGGTCTTTATCTGTTTATCCCGATGATCTCTCCGTGGCTTGCAAAGGCTACAGCGAAGGAGGAGCGTTTCTTTATCTTGCTTTTTGCCATCTCTACCTGTATGCCTTATCTTAACCGTTGGTGTGGCGAAGTGTGGGGACAGTGTTTCTGGAATGAGTTTCACACTCTTTGGTATTTCTCCGGTTATTTGGGTTATCTTGTGCTTGCCCATTATATACGTGTGCATCTTGATTGGAGCATTCGTAAACGTATGGTGATCGGTAGTGTGCTGACTGTAGTGGGTGCTGTTTGGACTATTCTTTCGTTCTATATACAGGCGGTGCCTGGTGTGATTCATGAGACTCCCGTGCTTGAGATCGGATGGTCGTTTTGCACAATCAATTGTCTTATGCTCACTTCCGGCGCTTTTCTTCTCTTCACCTGCATACAGAAGGCGGAGACTCCGCGTATCATATTTCAGATCTCGAATCTCAGTTATGGCATGTATCTGATTCATATATTCTGGTTGGGTATGTGGACGTCTTTCCTTAAGGGTGATATGGAATTGCCGTCGATGACGGCGATCCCGGCTATCGCTGTCTGCACGTTCTTGAGCTGCTGGGCTTCTTGCCTACTGATTTCTTATCTGCCCGGAGGGAAGTGGGTTATCGGCACGGCGAGTGACGTGCGACGCACGTATGTGACAAGTAACATTTAACAGGTAACAAGTGACAAGTAACAAGTAATATATAATAATTGGCGCATGGATTGATTCTGTGCGCCTTTTTTGTGGTGTTTTTTTGTGGTGGATGGAGGGTGGAGTATGTAAATGGAGTGATTATTAACTTTTTTTGTGAGGGCGGGTGTAACCAAAGGGGTGTGCCGATTGTTTTTATCACATAAATTCCAATATTGTTCCACCTTAAAAATAATTAGATTATGAAAACATTTGAGGATCCTAAGAAAAATATAGGATGTGGGTGCGATAGCACGAAGGATGAATACCGTAGGGATATCTCGGAGATGGAAGAGGCTGAGATGTTTGATAATGGCCCGTCGTCTCCGGATGAGAGGATGTCGAACAATGCCGTTAAGGGTGGCGCATGGCTGCTCGGTATTGTCGGAGTGTTTGCGGTGGCTGTGCTGATAGCTATGTTTGTTGGGAAGCATGATTCTCCACTGTCGGTAAGGAGTGATACCCGTCAGGCGTATGCCTTGGCAGACAATGGACAGAAGAAGGGTTCCGGCGGTACGGTCTATGAGTATGTTGAGATTGTCACGTCGGATGATGATGTCAATGGAGCCGGAATGATGAGCGCGAATAAGGAATTAAGCGGTAGCGGTCTGGTGCAGCCTGTAAAGGAGAAGGCTTCAGCAAAAGTGTCGGAGTCAGATCAGGCCCGTATCGAGCGTGAGGCTATGGAGGTGATCCATGGTGATTATGGTGATAATCCGGTGCGTCAGGCTAAACTTGGTAAGGATTATGCCGCTGTACAGGCAAGGGTGAACGAAATTCTGGAATAATGTAACTGAAGTTTCGCAAGCTGCACTTCAGTGGTTTAAAGTTTATAGTTTAAGGTTTAAGATTCACGAAAATCCACGAATCTTTTCATTATACAAAATTTAATGATCATAAACCATAAACATTAAACCTTAAATAATGTAATATATGGTTTCAATCCGTGATTTTAGTGGAATATCTTTTTTGATGAAAATATAGGAATCTTGTGAACCATTTTGTATCCCGGATTGTAATAATATCAGAAAATCGTTTCATGATGTTTGGTTAGATTTAAAAGTATTATTGAATAAGGAATTGGGGACGACCGATTGCGAAATCGGTCGTCTCTTGCATATATATATTTAATCTTGGATAGGAAGTGGTATCTCACCGCCCGATTTCACTTCCCCGAGCACGAAAGAACTGCTTATAGATCCGATGCAGTTGAGGTCACCGAGAATGCGGAGTATGAATTTCTGATAGGATTTCATGTCGGAAGTATGTATCTTC
Organism: Lepagella muris; assembly: GCF_004793975.1. NCBI lineage: Bacteria > Pseudomonadati > Bacteroidota > Bacteroidia > Bacteroidales > Muribaculaceae > Lepagella > Lepagella muris. The sequence continues at coordinate 30,601 of NZ_SRYB01000008.1, read as the reverse complement.
AGGAGGAAGTCATAATCGCCGGAGATATTGAAGCATTCCACAATTTCCGGAATATTCTGCACCGCCTCCATAATCTTGATGCCGTTTTCATAGGAATGTTGTTTCATCCTTAGAAAGCAGAACACAATGAATCCGCATGCAAGCCGCTCGGCGTCGAGCACGGCGGTGTATCTCTTTATGAACCCTTCGCGCTCGAGCTTCTTGACGCGTTCGAAGGTAGGCGTGGGGGATAGGTGGACTGCAGCTGCAAGCTGTTTGTTGGTGATGCGTGAGTCCTTCTGGAGCATCTGCAGGATACGGTAGTCGGTATTGTCGAGGGATATTGTGGAGGATGGGCGTGGATTGTCGTGTGGAGTGGAGGATAAAAATTCTGCGTTTTGAAGTTCGTCGGGTGTCATACAGGAATATTTTTATTATAATATGATGCAAAATTAGAAAAAATATCTAAATTATTGATTGTTGTTGGAATTTAATTTTTATGATTCTAACTTTGCGTCAGAAAATAACAAAAATATGACAGATATGGAAAATAAGAAATTACACTTTGAGACACTTCAACTTCACGTAGGTCAAGAGCAACCTGACAGCGCAACAGATGCACGCGCAGTGCCTATCTATCAGACCACCTCCTACGTATTCCGTAATTCGAATTATGCGGCAGACCGTTTCGGACTCCGTGATGCCGGCAATATCTACGGACGCCTTACCAACACCACGCAAGGTGTGCTTGAGGATAGGGTGGCAGCCCTTGAGGGTGGTGTGGCAGGTCTTGCAGTGGCAAGCGGCGCGGCTGCCATCAGCTATTCTCTGGAGAATATCGTCGGTAACGGCGACCATATCCTGGCAGCCGATAATCTCTACGGCGGCTCATATAATCTCATCGCCCATACGTTTGCGTCGCGTGGCATAGAATCGACGTTTGTCGATGTGCGTGATTTCGATGCGGTTGAAAGGGGGATACGTGAGAATACGAAAGTGCTTTTCATCGAGACGTTCGGCAATCCTAATTCCGATGTGTCAGATATCGACCGTCTGGCTGAGATAGCCCATCGCCACGGCATTCCGTTGATCGTAGACAATACGTTCGGCACCCCTTATCTCATCCGTCCGATCGAGCATGGGGCAGACGTGGTGGTGCATTCAGCCACAAAATTCCTCGGTGGTCACGGGTCGAGTCTCGGCGGCGTGATAGTCGACGGCGGCACGTTTGACTGGAAAGCGGAGGCGGATAAATTCCCGACCTTGGCAAAGCCAGACAGCAGCTATCATGGCGCAATATTTGCCGACGTAGCCGGTAAGGCTGCCTTCGTCACGAGGATACGTGCGGTTTTGCTCCGCGACACGGGTGCGTGCATATCCCCCTTCAACGCGTTTATCCTTTTGCAGGGTGTGGAGACACTTTCTCTCCGTATAGAGAGGCACGTGGAGAATGCGTTGAAAGTGGTTGAGTTCCTGTCGAAGCATCCGAAGGTGGCGAAGGTGAATCATCCCTCTTTGCCGTCGCATCCGGATCATGAGCTCTATAAGCGTCTGTATCCTAATGGTGGCGCAAGTATCTTCACGATAGAGCTGAAGGGTGGAAAGGACGAGGCTTGGAAGTTTATAGATTCTCTGGAGATATTCTCATTGCTTGCAAATGTGGCTGACGTGAAGAGCCTGGTGATACATCCTGCCACTACCACTCATTCTCAGCTCTCGGAAGAGGAGCTTGCCGCGCAGCATATAACGCCTTCCACGGTGAGATTGAGTATCGGCACGGAGCATATCGATGATATTATCGCGGATCTTGCGCAAGCGTTGGATAAGGTGGAGCAGAGATAGGGGTATGAAAAAAGCCGGATAAAATCCGGCTTTTTTTGTGGGGTGGAAGATGGGGCTCGAACCCACGACCTACGGAACCACAATCCGTCGCTCTAACCAACTGAGCTACATCCACCATACAGCTTTCTCGTGATGATTCAGCTTAATGGGGTGGAAGATGGGGCTCGAACCCACGACCTACGGAACCACAATCCGTCGCTCTAACCAACTGAGCTACATCCACCATACAGCTTTCTCGTGATGATTCAGCTTAATGGGGTGGAAGATGGGGCTCGAACCCACGACCTACGGAACCACAATCCGTCGCTCTAACCAACTGAGCTACATCCACCATGTTGCTTTATCGAGAAGATTCCACTAAAGGCTTCGCAAGGTCTCTTCCCGAAAAGCGTTGCAAAGTTAGCCACTTTTTGTGAAACTTGCAAATTTATCTGTCTGTTTTTTTATCTAAATATTAAGCTGATTGTCTAATATATTGAAAAACAGAGGAGATTTCTGTCTGCTGTATCATCCTATTTTTATTCCGGAGAATCCCATGAATGCCATTGCGAGTATGCCTGCGCATATAAGCGCGATGGGCACCCCTTTCATGGCGCGTGGGAGCGGCATGAGTTCGAGCTGCTCGCGTATGCCTGCGAAGATCCAGAGGGCGAGGGTGAAGCCGATTGATGTGGATATGCCGTAGGTCAGTGCTTCCATGAGGTTATAGCCTTTCTGAATCACGAGGATTGCCACGCCAAGCACGGCGCAGTTGGTGGTGATGAGCGGAAGGAACACTCCCAATGCCTGATAGAGCGACGGCACTGTCTTCTTCATGACTATCTCGAGAAGCTGCACGAGGAAGGCTATGACGAGGATGAACACTATGGTCTGAAGGAACTGTAGCCCCAGAGGATTGAGCACGTAGGTCTGAAGCAGCCACGCCACCACGGTGGCTATGGTGATGACAAACGTGACTGCCGCACCCATACCGAGCGCAGAGCTTGTCTTCTTGGATACGCCCAGGAATGGACAGATGCCGAGAAACTGCGAGAATACGATATTGTTGATGAATATCGCGGTGATTATTATTGAGATGTATGTCAGCATGATGGTCAGCAGGTTTTACGTATTTTGTTGACGATTGCGATGAGATAGCCCAAAGCGAGGAATGCGCCGGGGGCGAGCACGAAGAGTAGCATGCCGTAGTCTTCGGGGAAGATGGTGAGTCCGAAGATTTTTCCGGTGCCGAGAATCTCACGGGTGCCTCCGAGCAGGACGAGCGCGAATGTGAAGCCGATTCCGCATCCCGCGCCATCAAGAAATGAGGCGAAAAGGGAGTTCTTGCTTGCGAATGCCTCGGCACGCCCGAGAAGGATACAGTTCACTACAATGAGCGGGATGAATATGCCGAGCGAGGCATTGAGTGCCGGTAGCCAAGCGTTGACGGCAAGCTGCAGAATGGTCACGAATGACGCTATGATCACGATGAAGGCAGGGATCCTCACTTTGTCGGGCACAAGGGATTTTATCAGCGAGATCACCACGTTGGAGCAGATCAGCACTGCGGCGGTGGCAATCCCCATCATCAATCCGTTGTAGGCAGAGGAGGTGGTGCCGAGGGTGGCACACATACCCAGCAGGAGCACGAATACCGGATTCGACGGTATGATGCCGTTATAGAATATATTCCAATATCTTTTCATATTTTATATCTTCATTTTATATCTATCACAATCAATTGGATTTATTCTTTTCATAATTGCGGTAAGCTTCGTAGGCGTTGCGCATGGTCTCGAGGAATGCGCGTGACGAGATGGTCGCCGCCGTGATTCCATCGATCTCTCCGCCGCTGTCTTTGGTGACGAAGAAGGATGTGGATGCCGGATTCTTCCCGATCACTGAGCGTGCTCCGGCAGGGTCGCGGAACCATGGCTCCATCTTTGTGCCTAATCCGGGGGTCTCCGCCTGCTGGAGCACGCGGTAGTCTTTCACGGTGCCGTCAGCCTCGAATCCGCACATTACGGTGATCTCTCCGGCAAATCCGTTCATTGAGCTGCCCTTTACAGCAGCACCGACGAGTTTACCGTCGTCGTAGGCGGGATAGACTGTGAATGGGACTCCGTTGATTTCAGTCTCCCATTTGTCAGCCTCCGGATTGTTGTCGAAAGCGGGTGCCACTTCCGCTATTGCCGCCTGTTGCTGTGCGGCTGCCTGAAGCGCGATAGGCTCCTTTGTGATGGAATATACCCAGCCGAGTAGTGCGCCGGATGCTATGGTGATGATTCCGAGGGAGAGAATCATGTTGGGGAGTGTTGATGCCAGTTTCTTCATGCCTGTGCCCTCCTTTCCTTTTCTCCGAATATCGTCGGACGGCAATATCTGTTGATGAGCGGCACGAAGCTGTTCATCAGAAGTATTGCAAACGACATACCCTCCGGATATGCGCCATAGCGGCGTATGATGATAGTGATGAGTCCGATCATGGCTCCGAATATGAGCTGTCCTTTGTGGGTCATGGGTGAGGTGACGTAATCCGTAGCCATGAATACGGCTCCGAGGAGCAGACCTCCGGCGAAGATGTCGAGGAGCGGGTTGCCGCCGAATGCCCAAGAGAAGAGGGCGGCTGAGGCTATGACTGCCGTCGGGATATGCCAGGTGATGGTCTTTGTCAGGAGCAGGTAGGCGAGACCTATGAGTATGGCTATGCCGCCCACTTCGCCGAGCGAACCGTTGATGTTGCCTGTCGCCATGTCGAGGAGATTGTAGTCGGCGAGGGAGGTGTCGCCGGCATTGAGGTGGGTGAGCAAGGTCGCGCCCGATGATGCGTCAGCCTGTTGGGAGGCGCCGGTCGTGGCATCGAATCCGGATTCTACACCGGAGGGCCATGTAGTCATGGCTGCCGGGAAGGAGAGCAGGAGAAAGACGCGCCCCACGAGGGCAGGGTTCCAGATGTTGCATCCGAGTCCGCCGAAACTCATCTTTCCTATACCGATGGCGATGATCGCGCCGATCACTACCATCCAGAGCGGTAGAATCGATGGGAGGTTGAAGGCGAGCAGTATGCCGGTGATCAGAGCCGAACCGTTTGTCAGCGTTGACGGGCGGTGGAGCATATATCTGGTGATCAGCCATTCCGTCAGGAGGCATGCCGTCACGCTGACGAGCGTCACCCAGAGTGCGGGGAGTCCGAAAGTCCAGATAGCCACGGCGAGAGCCGGCATCATGGCTATTACTACGTTCCACATGCAGCGGTCGATGCTGCCCGAGGAATGGATATGTGGAGAGAGCGATATGGTCAGTTTGTTCATAATCATTTTTTCTTGCGTAGTTCCTGTTTGCCGAGTTTAATCATGTCGAGGAGTGGACGGTTTGACGGGCATATATATGTGCAGCTTCCACATTCAAGGCAGTTCATTACCCCACGTTGCGCCATATCATCCCATCTCTTGACGTCGGCCTGAAGCATCAGCAGGTAAGGCTCCAGCCCCATCGGGCATACTCCGACGCATCGTGCGCATCTGATGCATGGTCCCTCCGGTTTTCTTAGGGCTTCATCATGAGGAAGGACGACGAGTCCGGACAGACCCTTTGTGGCGGATGAATCGGTAGCGGATATGGCTCGTCCCATCATCGGACCTCCGGCAATAATCTTGCCCGTGTCGTCGGGGAGCCCTCCGGCGAATGTGAGTATGTCGTTGAGCGATGTGCCGTTCTTCACAAGGAAATTACCCGGATTTGAGAGTCCGGGTCCGGTGACGGTCACGACTCTATCCGTCAGCGGACGTCGTAGTCTCACCGCCTGATATACGGCGTATGCCGTCGCCACATTATCGACGATGCATCCCGTGGCTATCGGCAGTCCGCCGGCGGGGACGATGCGCCCCGTGGTGGCGAATATGAGCTGTTTCTCACCCCCTTGTGGGTATTTCTTTTTGAGAGTCACCACCCTTAGCTGAGGCTTTCCGGCTACGGCGGCTTTCATTGCCTTTATGGCATCAGGCTTGTTCTCCTCTATGCCGAATATCCCTTTCTCGGCTCCGGCGGCACGCATGAGCAGCAGTGTGCCCTCCACTATCTCTTCGGGATGCTCCTTCATCAGCGCGTTGTCGCAGGTAAGGCATGGCTCACATTCCGCCCCGTTTATGAGAAGATAATCCACGCTCTTTCCTTCCGGCACGCTGAGCTTCACGCGGGTGGGGAATGTGGCACCACCGAGTCCGACCACACCCATATCCCCGATGATCTCTACAATCTCTTTCGGCGAGAGGGCATCGGTCTCCTCCTTAGTGCGTGGCTCCGGGTAGGAGATGGGATTCTCCTTATCCGGCTCGATCACTATGGAATCCTGCCAGATGCCTTGCGGGGTGCGCGTAGGCTCCAATTTTTTCACAATGCCGTTGACCGGAGAATGCACCGGTGCGCTGACAAAGGCTGTAACCTCGACTATGCGATCGCCACAAGCCACGCGGTCGCCCGGTTTTACGGTGGGGCGTGGAGGCGCTCCGATGCATTGGGCAAGCATCACGCGCAGTTCGCCTGGGAGGGGTAACTCCGTTATTTGACAATCGTTTGTGAGTTTATTTTCGGGAGGGTGTATCCCTCCTCGTCTGAAAGTCTTCATCAGTAATCAAATGTTGGGGGTGATTGGGTGAGTTGATTGTATGGTATGGCGCGGACATGCCTTTATGCATTCTCCGCACGACGTGCATTTCTCCTGGTCGATGTGGGCAAGGAAAGATGCAATCACGGGAGCCTCATTTGGACAGACCTTGCGGCATTTTGTGCATCCGATACAGGCGACGCCACATTCCTTCATGGCGATCGGTCCGCGGTCGCGGTTGGCACATGCTACCCAAACGATAGGACGGTCTGCCGACAACGGCGTTAGCTCGCAGAGGTTGCGCGGGCAAGCCTCGACGCATTTTCCGCATCCGGTGCATTTATCCAGGTCGACGTGGGGCAGCTGTTCTCCTTCGTTTAGCTGCATGGCTCCGAAGGGACAGGCTTTCACGCAGTCACCACATCCGAGGCATCCGTAGATGCAATCGCTCTCCCCCTGGTAGAGTGAGGCCTCGATTGCACAGGAACGCACACCGTCGTAATGGTTTCTCGGGTCGCGGTTCTCGCAAGATGCGCTGCATCTGATGATTGCCACTTTACGTTGAGCGGCGACCGGGGTCAGACCTACGATGTCGGCAATCTTTTTCATGCCTTCCGCGTCAACACCCGTGCAGTTTAATCCATCCATGGTGGAGGCAGAGGCACATTCCACGGCAAAGGCGTGGCATCCGGAGAAACCACAGCCTCCGCAGTTGGCACCGGGTAGGAGCTCTTCGATCTCTCCGATCTTGGGATCTTCGTAGACGTAAAACTTCTTTGCCGCAATGAATAGGAGTATGGCGGCTATTATGCCGATTGCACCCAGTACGATAATTGAAATTCCAATGATCATGATGATTTTTATGAGTGAGTGGATTTATTTTACGTGTTGGCGTTCCGGTTTGCCCACGATTGTAAAGCAGAACTCATGGGCAATCTTATTGCGTGAGCACCAAAGGATGAAGAAGAAGAGGATCATCACTCCGATGCCGCTCAGGGCTGCTGCCAGCTGGTTGAGTGTCAGGAGATATACCGCCACCATCACGGCTACAAGGGCGATACATGGCAGGACGGTGGCATACATTATCGCCTTGCGGTGCATCTGTTCGGTGCCGCGTATCTCGAGGATGTCGCCTTTCCGGAATCCGGAGGCGTGAGGGGTAATGATGGCGATGATGTTAGATTCGGATCCGGCGGCGTTGCATAGTTGCGCGGCAGGGCAGTCGCCACATTCCTCAAGGTCGGTTATCCGGACGTTGACGATGTTGCGGACAGGGTCGGTCGACTGTACAATTGCGGTGTGTTCCACATAGTCGTATGTTTCTACAGACATAGTTTGATAGGGTATTAAATAGATATGCTACAAAATTAATAAAAAAAGCGGAAGTCATGAAAAAAGACTTCCGCTTTGTTTTTGTTATATTCTCGATTCTGTTATTTTTTGGGGGCTTGCATTAGGGTTAGGGCGGTGGGGTTATGGCAGGTCATACCGCCGTCGACTACTATTGTCTGACCTGTGATGTAGCGGGCATCATCGGATGCAAGGAATGCTATTGTCGCTCCTATATCTTCAGGTTGTCCGAGATAGGGTAGTGGGGTCTGTGCAGCGAAGATTTCTCTTACGGATTGCGGTAGGTTGTCGGTGGCTGCCTTGGTGAGGATGAGTCCGGGAGCCACGGCATTGCACCGTATTCCGCGATGACCGTATTGTGTGGCTGTGTATTTCGTCAGGTCAATCACTCCGGCTTTGGCTATGCCGTAGAGTGTGCCGCGCAGGTCTCCGGTAATTCCACCTATTGACGCCACGTTTACAATTGCAGCCCCTGCGGGCATGTAGGGTAATGCAGCACGGGTTGCGGCGAGTGTGCCTTTGAGATTTATTGTCATTGCTGACTCGAAATAGTTCAGATCAAGATCTCCAACTGTCGTGTCGAGTCTCAGGTCGGTGCCCCCGACATTATTCACGAGCACATCAATTCTTCCGTATTTCTTGACGACGTATTCAATTGCCTTTTCGATTGAGCTGATGTCTCGTCCGTCGTAGAATATCCCATCAGCTTTCAGTCCTTCATCGGTTAATTTGGCTACAGCGTCATTAATTTCCTCTTCTACGTGTGCGGATATTATCACGGTGGCTCCTTCCGATGCCATACGGTGGGCGGCGGCATATCCGATGCCTCTTGTTGCGCCGGATATGAATGCTATCTTATCGTTGAATCTTTTCATATTATAAGTGAAATTATTGAAATCGATTATGCACGAGATGATTTGTCATGCTGCGGGGAGTTATTATTCATTGAAATATAATATTATGACTTAACCCGATTTTAAATGACCTCATCTATCTTATAAAATAAAAATGACCTCAATTGTTCGGCATAGGAGTGATATTTTTTAAGATTATGCTGTGAAGTTTAGACAATTTCTTATGCAAATTTAATTTGAAAATGCTAATTTTGTATCAGTATATTTTTCATATTAAAAATTATGTATTATGACAAATGCACTTAAAAACATATCGGAAGAGGGTATTTTCGGGAGGTTGCAGACGGGATGTTGGCTGTATGGCGGAGCGGGGGACCGACCGGAGGTGTCTGCCGCTTTGAGGAGGTGCGCGGATGCTTGTTTTGAGATTAATTCGTTGCGACTTTCGGATACGGAGAAGCGTAATGGTCTGTTACGTGGTCTGTTGGGGTCTGTGGGTGAACGATTTGTGATAAATGACGGCTTCCGGTGTGACTTCGGTTTTAATATCCATATCGGTGAGAATTTTATAGGTAATTTTAATCTGAGTATCCTTGATGAGGCTAAGGTGACTATCGGTGATAATGTCATGATCGGACCGAATTGCAGTCTGATAACGATAACTCATGCTTTTGATGTGGAGCAGAGGAATAAGGGCGTGATGAAGGCGTCACCGATAAAAATCGGGGATAATGTCTGGATCGCAGCTAATGTGGTGGTACTTCCGGGTGTAGAGATAGGTGATGGTGCCATCATCGGAGCGGGGAGTGTGGTGTCGAAGTCAATCCCTGCTGCGACATTGGCTGTTGGGAATCCGTGTCGTCCGATTCGTGAGATATCGCCCTCAGACCGTGTTGACGTGATGTGCTAAATGGTTTAAGGTTTAATGTTTATGGTTTAAGGTTTAATGTTTATGGTTTAAGGTTTAATGTTTATGGTTTATGATCATTAAATTTTGTATAATGAAAAGATTCGTGGATTTTCGTGAATCTTAAACCTTAAACTATAAACTATAAACTATAAACCATAAACTATAAACCACTAAAGTGCAGCTTGCGAAACTTCAATGATGAGATTATTTTAGACAACTTCAAAGATTATTTGGTTATCTTTGGAATAATTTTACTAAATTTGTAGGAAATTTGTACTAATCATGAAACTCAACAGAATAATTTTATCTTCATTTTTATTGTCGGCACTCTGTGCGCATGGTGCGGTCATAGAGAGCCCTTCGGGGAAGCTGAAAGTGGTAACTTCGATAGATCAGGGTGGTAAGCCTGTCTATTCCGTATATCTTGACGGGAAAACTGTCATAGATAAGGCTCCGGTAGGTATGATCACTGATTTTGTGGATCTTTCGAAGGGTCTGCGTGAGGGTGATGCAAAGATCACCCCGTTTACTAAGGAATATACTCAGGATAAGATCAAGAGGAGCCATATCTCCGTCAACGCCACGAATGCGGTGGTGAAGTATGAGGGGGATGAGGGGAAACGCCTCGATATGGAGTGGCACGTTGCGGATGATGGTGTAGCCTACCGATATAAGGTGCCGCGCCAGAAGGAGCGTGGTTCGATGATCGTGAAGGAGGAGGTGAGTTCGTTCCGTTTCCCTGACGGCACCACAGCATTCCTCACTCCGCAATCAGACCCGATGATCGGATGGAAGCGGACGAAACCGAGTTATGAAGAGTTTTATACTGTGGATGCCCCGATGAATCAGAAATCGGAATATGGTCACGGCTATACATTCCCGGCTTTGTTCAGGACTCCCGACAATGTATGGACATTGGTGACGGAGACAGGGGTAGACGGATATTATTGCGCATCACGTCTGAGCGACTTTAAGGATGGTCTCTATTCGGTGGAGTTCCCGATGCCGGGGGAGAATAATGGCAACGGTTCATCTTCTCCCGGCGTGGCATTGCCCGGTGCGACACCTTGGCGAGTGATGGCTATCGGTGATAATCTCGCACCGATTGTGGAGACTACGCTTCCGTGGGATCTCGTGGATCCGAAGTATAAGACGGCTCGTCCGGCACGTCCGGCAAAGGGGACATGGAGCTGGATTCTCTGGCAAGATAACAGTATTAATTTTGAGGACCAGAAGCGTTATATCGATTTCGCTGCCGAGATGGGTTATGACAATGTGCTGATCGACAACTGGTGGGACAATAATATCGGAGAGAAGAGAATGGAGGAGCTTATCAAGTATGCCCATTCAAAGAAAGTGAACCCGATTCTATGGTATTCCTCATCAGGTCATTGGAACGACATCGAGCAGGGTCCGATCAACAGGATGGATCGCCCGATTGAGCGTAAGAAATGGATGAAATGGATGCACGATAATGGAGTGGATGCAATAAAGGTGGATTTCTTCGGTGGCGATAAACAGGAGACAATGCGTCTTTATGAGGATATTCTAAGTGATGCCGCAGATTATGGCATTGACGTGGTGTTCCACGGATGCACGCTGCCACGCGGTTGGGAGAGGATGTATCCTAATTTTGTAGGTTCGGAGGCAGTTCTTGCATCTGAAAACATGATTTTCTCACAGGATTTCTGCGATAAGGAGGCTCTTCATGCCACTCTTCATCCCTTTATCCGTAACGCAGCGGCTATCATGGAGTATGGTGGTTCGTTCCTCAACAAGCGGATGAATAAGGGTAATGACGGGGGCAATATACGCCGCACCACTGATGCCTTCCAGCTTGCAGTAGCGGTTCTTTTCCAGAATCCGGTGCAGAATTTTGCGTTGGCTCCAAATAACCTGACGGATGCTCCGGCTGTGGCTATTGATTTCATGAAGAGTGTGCCGACCACTTGGGATGACACCAAGTTTATCGACGGTTATCCCGGTAAGTATGCGGTTGTGGCACGCCGTCATGGCGACACGTGGTATGTGGCTGGCGTCAGCAATCTCGATAAACCGGTGAAGCTGGATCTGTCGCTTCCGATGTTTGAGAAAGGTACTAAGTTGACGCTGATCAATGACGATAAGAAAGGTGAGCCTGTGAAGACGGTTGTCACGGTGAAGAATCCGGAGAAGGTGAGCGTGACGCTTAATCCGTCGTCGGGTTTTGTCTTGCAGAATTGATGGATTTTTTTGGGGCTTTTTTGGAGGATTTTTTTGTTGTATCATGATTTAGCATGTTGAAGCATGTTGTAACATTTTTGGCATGGTAAGGCATGAGAGATCATGATGAAGCGGAAATAGAAAGAAGGCTTGCGCTTGGCGCAAGCCTTCTTTCTATTCTATTTTTCTAAATTTTCTTGAGGGATTATTTGCCCATCAGCTCTTTGAGCTTCTCGAAGAAGGCGGGGTCATGACCTACGGTCATGTTTGCAATCTTGCCCTCCGGGTTGATGATGGCTTTTGTCGGGAATCCCTGCACGGCATATTGCTCAAGGAGTGTAGATGTCTCAGGGTTGTAGACGTTGACCCAAGGCAATTCGTATTTTACGAGTCCGTTTTTCCAAGCCTCAACGCTGTCGCCGCAGTCTACGCCGATAATCTCGAGTTCACCCTTGTAGTTTGTATATGCTTCTTTCAGTTCGGGGAATCCCTTTATGCACCATGGGCACCATGTGCCCCAGAAGTCGATGATTACCCATTTCCCCTTGAAATCGGAAAGACTTACTTTCTTGCCGTTCTGGTCTTCGAGAGTGAAGTCGGGAGCCACGACATTGCCGGATGACAGTTCCGCCAGCTTGCGGTCTTTCTCCATTCTTTCCTGCTCGCGGTTGAACTGACGCTGTAGAAGCGGGAAGAGGGGTGACGTCTTTGCTCTTTCGCCAAGATGATTGTAGGCATTGACGAAATCGTCGCCGGAGATGTTCATGAGTGCCACAACAGCGGTGGGCGAGGTAGGATTCTCCTCAACGAAATCCTTTATAGCCTCAATATAGTCGCCATATACCGCCTGCATCTTCTCTCTGTCGGGAGTCGCAGCCTTTGAAAGCTCGTTCATACGGTCGATGAATGGTTTTTCAATAGCCTTCACCTCATTGATCTGGTCGATGAGAGGTGAGCCTGACAATTTATAGTCGAGAGGGTCAGTAGAGGTGATGTCGACGATGATGTTCTCACCGGGGAGTGCATATAGGCTTGCGTATGACCTTTCGCCGAGATGTAGATTGTAGTTGTATCCGCTCTTGTCGGAAGCGATCGGAAGGATTACCTTACCATCTTTCACAGGAGCCTTAGTCACTACTGTGCCTCTTTCGGCGCGGCTTTTAGCCGTAGCGAGATTCTGGATCGTGGTGTAGTCGTAGGTGAGGGAATCGAGGTTGACTCCTTTAGGGATATTAACTGTGATGTCTGCCATTGCTGTCAGCGGCGACATTGTGAGGGCGAGAAGCCCTGCTGCCAATAATTTCTTCATATATTATTATTTTATTTTATGGTCAAAAAATTACAACTTCATAGGTTGAATTTCCGGATGCCGTATACTGAAACTATCTTTTATCTTAACGTTTCTGCCGCGAGATTATTTGGTTAAGGAGGTTCATAAACTGATAGTTTTTCAGTCCCCATTTAGGTTCCACCACCATTTCGGAAGGACTTTGGGAGAGGAAACGCTCTATGATGATATTATCCGGCACGATTGATGCCACTTCCGCACAGAGATCAAGATATTCGTCGAGGGTGTACGGTTTCACGTCGATCTCTCCAGCAATCCATTGACGATGGAGAATGGTGTCTTTCAATATCTGGAGCTGATGCAGCTTGATGGTGTCGATGGGTAGAGAGCAGGCTTTCCTCACGTTTATCAGGACTTGTTCACGGTCTTCTCCGGGCAAACCGGCAATCAGATGTAGTCCGCATCTGATCCCTCTTTGTGCGGCACCGTTCACGGCATTCTCCACATCTTGCCAGGTATGCCGGCGGTTGATGAGCTGCAATGTGGCATCGGAAGATGTCTCGGCACCGATTTCAAGAAATACGGGAGTCTTACGATTCAACTCTTCAAGAAGGTCGAGCACCTGGTCGGGGAGCGTGTCAGGGCGTGTGCCTATCACGAGCCCCACTATGTCCTCAACGCCGATAGCCTCAAGATATAGAGCACGGAGCGAGTCGATGTCTTTGCCGTGGGTGTTGGTATATGATTGGAAATAGGCGAGATACTTCATCTCCGGATATTTCCGGCTGAAGAATGCTTTCCCTTTCTCCAATTGCATAGCCACGGATTCGTGCTGCATGCAGTATGCTGGGGAGAAGGAATCGTTGCGGCAATAGGAGCATCCTCCGGTGCCGATGGTGCCGTCGCGGTTAGGACAAGAAAACCCGGCGTTGACAGAGATTTTCTGCACTTTTACGCCGGGAAATATTCCATTGAGATAATCCGAGTATGTCACCATGATTCAGACGAGATAGTCAGCTAAGACAAGTGCCGTCATTGCCTTCACCACATGCACAGCTCTCACTGCCACGCAAGGGTCATGACGCCCGGCGGGATTAAGCACGGTGGCTTCTCCGGAGGTGTTGACTGTATTCAGCGGCTTCATGAGAGTGGGGGTAGGCTTGAATGCCACTGAGAAGAATATCGGCATACCGTTGGATATGCCCCCCTGTATCCCGCCACTGTAGTTTGTGGCTGTGCGCAGAGGTGCGTCCTTATCATCAGAGGGTAGGAACGTGTCGGCTATCTGGCTCCCTTTTGCCGATGGCGCACGGAAGCCTATGCCATATTCGAAACCTTTGGTGGCATTGATGCTCATCATCGCTCCGGCAAGTGCGGCATGCAGCTTATCGGCTACCGGATTCCCTATGCCCGGGGGCATGCCGGTAATCAGGCAGCTTACTCGCCCGCCTACGCTGTCGCCTGCTATCTTGGTCTCCTTCACAAACTCTTCCATGGCGAGCTTGATGTCGGGATTCACCTCAAGTTTGAAGGGTTTTTCCGGATTGGTCATGAGCCCGTCAAAGATGTCGCCGGCAGTGACCGGACCTACCTGAGTGAGTGCGGTCTCAATCTTTATCCCTTTTGATTCAAGCCATTGGGATGCAAGTGCGCCTGCCACTACCCAGTTGACCGTCTCGCGTGCGCTTGAGCGTCCGCCACCGCGTGCGTCGCGTATGCCGTAACGCTTTATATAGGTGTAGTCGGCATGGTTGGGACGATACACCTTTGCCATCTCGTCATAATCTCCGGAACGATGGTCGGCATTTCTGACGATGAATCCGATGGGGGTGCCCAGTGTTATTCCGTCGGGTGAAATACCTGACAGAAATTCCGGTCGGTCGCTCTCGTTGCGGGCTGTCACAAGGAATGATGAGCCGGGGCGTCGTTTCGCCACTTCTGCGTAAAGAGCATCGAAATCTATTTTAAAACCGGCGGGAAAACCATCGATGACGCCGCCCATTGCGGGTCCGTGGCTTTCTCCGAATGTGGTGAGGGTGAGATTCTTTCCGAAAGTATTCACTTGACGTAATTATTTAGTGAAGTTTATACAACTTCAGTTGAAAAATTCTTGCCGCCTATGTTGCACCGGAACCCTTTGGGGAGGTGGGGTCATTCAATAGTGGCTACCTCAGCAAAAGATGCCTGTGCTGCCTTTGCCAGATCAAGGGGTGAGAGCTTCAGCTGCAGTCCTCGTTTTCCGGCACTCACGTATATGAAGGGGAAATGCTGTGCCTCCTCGCTGATATAGGTGGGGTAGTGCTTCTTCATCCCTATGGCAGTGCAGCCTCCACGTATATATCCGGTGAGAGGGAGAAGCTCCTTCATGGCAATCATCTCCACTTTCTTATTGCCGGATGCCTTTGCTGCCTTCTTGAGGTCGACCTCCCTGTTGCCGGCGACAACACAGACGATTATGCCTGTCTTGTCGCCGCGCAGCACGAGTGTCTTGTATACCTGTTCGATATGTTCGCCGAGTTCTTCAGCCACATGATCGGCAGCAAGATTATCCGGGTCGACGGTATATTCCACCAACTCATATTTAATCTTCAGCCTGTCGAGAATGCGGGCTGCATTTGTCTTCTCGCTCATAATCTATCGTTATTTATCCATAGTGACGAGCAACTCCTCGTTGTTGCGGGTCATCTCCATGCGTTTCTTGATGAACTCCATAGCCTCAAGAGAGTTCATGTCGGCAAGATAGTTGCGGAGCACCCACATTCTGTTGAGAGTCTCCTGAGGAAGGAGAAGATCATCGCGACGGGTGGATGATGCGGTGATGTCAACGGCAGGGAATATGCGCTTGTTGGATAACTTGCGGTCAAGCTGAAGCTCCATGTTGCCCGTGCCCTTGAACTCTTCGAAGATCACTTCGTCCATCTTTGAGGATGTCTCGGTGAGTGCAGTGGCTATGATTGTCAGCGATCCGCCGTTCTCGATGTTGCGGGCAGCACCGAAGAAGCGTTTCGGGCGTTGGAGAGCGTTGGCATCCACACCGCCTGACAGAATCTTGCCGGATGCCGGAGATACGGTGTTGAAGGCGCGTGCAAGGCGAGTGATGGAGTCGAGCATGATCACTACGTCGTGTCCGCATTCCACAAGACGTTTCGCCTTTTCAAGCACGATTCCGGCAATCTTCACGTGGCGTTCGGCAGGCTCGTCGAATGTGGAGGCGATCACTTCCGCATTAACGCTGCGTGCCATGTCGGTCACTTCCTCCGGGCGTTCGTCAATGAGGAGCATGATGATATACGTCTCCGGATGATTCTCGGATATTGCGTTTGCTATATCTTTGAGCAGGATTGTCTTACCGGTCTTTGGAGGCGCAACGATAAGAGCACGCTGACCTTTACCGATAGGCGAGAACATATCGACAACGCGAGTAGATATATTGGCATATCGCCCTTTGGTGATTTCAAATTTCTCATCAGGGAATAGAGGCACGAGGTGCTCGAAGGGCACTCTGTCGCGGACAAGTTCCGGTTCCAGACCGTTGATGGATTTCACCTTCACCAGAGGATAGTATTTGTCGCCTTCAAGGGGTGGACGAATTGATGCTTCTACCACGTCTCCGGTCTTTAGTGCGTATTCCTTTATCTGGTTTTGAGACACGTACACGTCATCCGGGCTGCTGAGATAGTTGAAGTCGCCCGAGCGCAGGAACCCGAAGCCTTCCGGCATAATCTCCAGCACACCGTAAGCATCGAGGATGCCCGACATATCGTATGGAGTGGCGGGTTGCGGCGCGGGGATATTGTTGTAGCCCTGTCGCTGCTGCATCCGCTGCATTTTCTTCATCTGATTTTTCTGCTGCTTTGTGAGCGGCTGCTGTGAAGTGGCACCGGGTTCGCGCATCTGTATGGGCTGCGCTTGCGGAGTGGGGAGAGCTGCCTCTTCCGGGAGGGGAGCTTGCTGAGGTATAGGCTGTTGGACTTGTGTCTGAGGATTGCGGTTATCCTTCTGGTTGTCGCGGTGTCCGCGTGGCGTGAAGGTCTTGCCCTTAGTGGGGCTGAAGAACGATGTCAGAGAAAGACTTTCAGTCTGCCCCGGTTTCTGATTGCGGGGGGTGAATATTTTCAATTTCGGTTTCTCTTCCTGAGTCGCATTGTTGGCATCGGAGTTTCCATCGGTCTTAACTGCATTATCAACCCCAGAGTTCTCTTCAGCAGGAGCATTGGCTTTATCGTCTTGTGCAGCCTCACGAGATATTGGTATCTGATCTGCATTTGCATCATCAGTCACTACTGCGGGTATGGCATCGTCGTTGATCACCATAGGGACCAAATTGTCGGATGAAGATTTCCCTGCCGGCTCATTATCCATTTCGGGAAGATTCTGCTTAACCTCCTCTACAGTAGCCTCTTCCTTGACAGAGGTTTTCTTTGCGCGTTTTTTTGTCTGAGGCGTTGTCGGCATAGTGTCGGGATTCTGGGACATCATATCCGCAGATGCCGGAGCACTCTTTGGCTTTCTGCCTTTCCGTTTAGGAGTGGGCAGTTCGGCGGGAACGAATGAAACGTATTCTTCTGATTCAGAATCTAAGGCATTTGTATCATGTTTGTCAGCCTGTTTTGGCGAGCTTTTAGCTGCTTTTCCATCGGATGATGGGTCGGCAACTTTCTTCGTCTTTTTCTGACGGGGCTCTTTGACTTTAGTAGTCTTCTTCTTTTCGCTGCTTTTAGATACAATGTCTTTTGCAGAAGAGACAGCCTGCTGGTCAAGAATCGCTTCGATAATTTCGTCGCGAGATGCGGATGCCGCCTTTTTTATACCCATGGCTTCAGCCGTTTCTTTAATCTGAGCCTCGTCCATGGCATCTAAGTCATTGATGTGGAACATAAAAAGGGATTATGTTATAGGATAGTCATCAGAAACTTTCCGAAATACAGGGGGAATCACCCTATATAACATAAGCATTTTAATATTATAATGCCACTTAAAGAAGTTAATACTACTTCATAGTTAATACTACTTCATAAGGAGAAAGTCGGAAAGTTGATGAGGAATTTATTTTTTTTGATGAGAAGTGTCAAGGTCGTTGTCTTGATCTGTTATCCTGTCCATTATCAATGGGTAGATAATGGTAATCAGATAAAAGTGATTAAGTGAGTTGACAACGTCCGTTGTGGTGTCCGGAAATGTCTGGAACCGTTAATTGTTTTGCAAATTTAGATAAAAAATCCAAAAGTCACAAATTTAAAACAATATTTACTCAAAAAAGTTGGAATAAAGTTTGCGGTTACGCAGTGTAAGTGTGCCACCGCGCAGTTTCCAGCATCGTTTGTCGGGTTTGTCGGCGATGATTGCGCTCACCACTTCAGCTGCGGTGGTGGTGAATGGCAGCAGAGGCTCGATATATCGTCTGACGAGGAGTTGGGGGGCGGGGAACGACATCACGGTCTCTGCAGAGAGCGGTTCGCCTGGGGGAGGAAGCAATGATTCAGTGGCTTCGTTCACCACGGCATTCTCGCTGCGGATAAGTGCAATACTCCGGTCGAGCGACTTGTCGAACCCTTTCCATTCCTCACGCAGAAGGGGTATGATGCGGTTGCGGAGGTAGTTTCTACGATAGTCGCAGCTGAGATTGGAGGAGTCGGTGATATATTCTATCCCTTTCTCCTTTAGATATGCCTCTATCTGTGGGCGGTGGAATGAAAGGAGCGGACGCCAGATTGATCCGGTGTCGGGAATCATACCTTTCAGTCCGGAGGTGCCGGAGCCTCTGAGCAGGTTTAGGAGAAGTGTCTCGATATTGTCGTCGGCGTTGTGTCCGGTCACTATCCTGTCGCATTTTTCTGCTGCCCGAATCTCTTCAAACCATCCATATCTCACTTCCCGACATGCCATCTCAACTGAATATCCCGGATTTTTTTTCAAAAAATTCGGAATGTCGAAATCTTTTATAAGGAGTTGAGCGTTTAATATATGACAGATATTCTCTACGTGCCGTTGGTCGCGCATGCTTTCTTCACCCCGGAGGTGGAAATTGCAGTGTGCGGCAATTATTATGGCTCCAGTAGAGGATAGAGCTGAGAGGAGAGCCACGCTGTCGGCTCCGCCGCTCACGGTCACGAGTAGTTTTGAGAAATTTTTCTCACGAATTTCCTTCCGGAAATATTTTTCAATATTATTTAACTTTTCTTTTGTTGCACTCATGGTGCGAATTTAAGAAAAAATTTGTAATTTTGTATAACGAAGAAAGAATAACATATAACTCAAAAACTAAATAACTATTATTATGGCAAAAGAATGGATCTGCACAATATGCGGATATGTAGCAGAAGGCGAAGAGGCACCTGCAAAATGCCCACAGTGTGGCGCACCGGCTTCTAAGTTCAAAGAACTCGATCAGAAGGCTCTTCTTCAGTTCGTGACAGAGCATGAGATCGGCGTGGCAAAAGGCTGCGACGAGGAGATGATCAAGGATCTCAACAACCACTTCACCGGTGAGTGCACAGAGGTAGGTATGTATCTTGCAATGTCTCGTCAGGCTGATCGCGAGGGTTATCCTGAGGTGGCTGAGGCTTTCAAGCGTTATGCTTGGGAAGAGGCTGAGCATGCTGCTAAGTTTGCTGAGCTCCTCGGCGACATGGTATGGGATACCAAGACTAACCTTGAGAAGCGTATGCACGCAGAGGCTGGTGCAAATGCTGACAAGATGCGTATCGCTAAGAACGCTAAGGCTCAGAACCTTGACGCTATCCACGACACAGTTCATGAGATGGCTAAGGATGAGGCTCGCCACGGTCAGGGCTTTGCCGGTCTTTACAACCGCTATTTCGGCAAGTAAATACATCAAGCACATCAGTCTTGATATATCAAGCACATTAGAATTAAACATCATGCACAAAATATACTGTGCATGATGTTTTTTTATTATGTGCATTAATTATACATCAAGCACATTATGTTTTGACATTATGCACAGTATATTTATGTGCATGATATATTGTTATTGTGTGCATATTGTGTGCATGATGTATCTGGTTAGTTACGTAGGCGGTCGAGAAATTCGTCGCGTTTTGATTCGGAGATGGGGATGTAGGTCTTGCCGAATACTATGCGGTTGCGTTCCACGATCTCTATGCGGCGGAGGTTGACGATGAAGGAACGGTGCACGCGCATGAATATGTCGGAGGGGAGTGTCTCTTCCAATTCCCGCATACTCATAAGGCTGCTGACCGGTTCGCCATCGGTGCGATAGAAGATTACGCGGTCTTTCTGCACTTCGATGTATCGGATTGAATCCATTCTCATCTGTATGAGCCGATAGTCGGCTTTTACGGTCAGCATGTCGGGCACGCTTTTTGTCTGGCTTGCCATGGCATCACGCATCGTCTGCCATTCGATGGCCTTGCCGACGGATTTCATGAAGTCGGCATAACTCACGGGTTTCAGCAGATAGTCGAGGGCGTTAACCTTGAAGCCGTCGAGGGCATATTGCTCGTAGGCTGTGACGTAGATGATGCGCGTATGTGTAGGGATAAGACTTGCGAACTCTATGCCGTTGAGCATCGGCATGTTGATGTCGAGGAATATGATGTCGAGATTATCCTCCATTACGCTCTTGACAGCTTCGGCTGCCGATTCGAAACTCCCTTCCAGAGAGAGAGCCGGTGTTTTCTCCACGTAACATTTTATGAGTTCGCGTGCCAATGGCTCGTCATCTATGATTGCGCATTTTAGTTTCCTGTTCATGATATTTCTCAATAAATATTACTGACTATGATTGGATTATTGGTTTGGTTTCTGAGTGCCTCTTGCGGAGACGGTCATTGCTGTTTTTGCGATAGTTATACGTGCATGGAAAATACCACCTTCCTTTTTAAGTGTAAGGGAGTGTACGCCGGGATATATCAGCCTTAACTGTCGCTCCACGTTTGTCAAGCCTACGCCGGATTCCCCATTGCTCATCGATGGGCGTGTGGCGGTATCGCCACAGGAGTTTTCCACCCGGCATATCACGCTGTCTTCATCCGTGGATATGGCAATGGATATGAAGGCTCCATTTCCGTTGTCGGCTACATGCTTGAATGCGTTCTCCACCAAGGTCAGGAATAACAGGGGGGCTATCGTCAGCCCTTCACTTCCCGAAGTGGTTATGGCGCAGTCAAGTCTGATGCCACTGCTGAGACGAAGTTTCATAAGCTCGACATAATCGGAGATGAACTGCATCTCTTTCTGTAATGGCACGAATGAGTTGGCGGCATCGTATATCATGAAGCGTAGCATCCCGCTCAGGTCATGTAGTGCTTTCTGCGCACGTTCTGGAGAGATTGCGATGAGGGCATATATGTTGTTGAGAGAGTTGAAGAGGAAATGGGGATTGAGCTGTGCCTTAAGGCTTTTCAATTCAATGCGGCGTTGTTCGGCTTCAAGTTCCAATCTTTTACGGCGCATGTTCTCGCGGTCTTGTGCAAGGCGCAAGGCGTAGGCGAGGGCGATGGAAAGCACCATCATTATTCCGTCTCTCACCACGAATCGCAGATACCCCATAAGGTATTGACCTATAGAGAGACTGAGGTTTTCGAGATGACGCGGGCGGGGGAGTCCGCCGTGGGTCTCAAACCATAACGGCACCAATCCGCACGCTGCCGTCACAATCACTGCATTGAGGATGAAGAACATCACTTTCTTATTCGACCGGAAGAATGAATAGGGCACTATCCAGAAATAGTTGACGCAGAATATCAGCGTGTAGAGCGTAGCCATGACGATGCTGAATATTGTCCATATTCCAGGCTCGTCATCATGCCCGTATATCGCCAGCACTGATGGGAAATAGAAAAGCAGGAACGACAACAGTATTGCTGTCGCCGTCCCTGCGAAATTAGACCTGACTTTCTCGTTATTCATATCTGATTGCTTCTATTGGATCAAGATTTGATGCTTTTGCAGCGGGATAGAATCCGAAGATTATGCCTATCACGGTGCAGACTGCGAAGGAGAGTATCACTGAGCCGGGATCGATCTGCACGGGCCAGTGGGCAAGCAGTTTGATCATCCATGTGGCTATTGCTCCGGTGATTATGCCGAGTATGCCACCCGTCACGGATATTATGACCGCCTCGATGAGAAACTGTGTCATGATGTCGCGTCCTGTCGCCCCGATACTCATTCGCAGACCGATCTCACGGGTGCGTTCCGTGACGCTGACTATCATGATGTTCATGATGCCGATGCCTCCGACGAGGAGTGATATGCCAGCCACGCAAGCCAGCAGCACGGTCATCATCGAAGACGTGGAGGAGATCATCTGTGCGAGCTCCTGCATGGAGCGTATCGTGAAGTTGTCCTCCTGATCGTCGCGCAGCTTGTGTTGGGTGCGCAGTATGTCGGTGATTTCCGCTATGGTCTCATCCGTGCGGTTCTCATCCACGGCAGATGCCTGAATGCCTTGCAGATAGTCGATGGCGAGCATACGCTTCATGACGGTGGTGTAGGGCACGAGCGCAAGGTCGTCCTGATCCTGACCCATTGTGTTGTAGCCCTTCTCGTCGAGTATGCCGATTACGGTGAGTGGGATTGAGCCGAATCTCACCACTTTCCCGATAGGGTCACTGCCGTCGGGGAAAAGGTTGTCGACAAGGGTCTTTCCCAACACGCATACCTTTGCAGCCGTCTTCACATCCTGCTCGGTAAACATCTCTCCTTTATTTACCTTACGTTGACGTATGTCAAGATATTGTGTGTTGACCCCTTGCGCCTGTGAAGGATAGTTGTTGTTGCCGTTCACCCATTGTCCGGAGGAGGATACGGTAGGTGTGATGTTGGCTATGCCGGAGGCTTGGTTCACGATGGCATCATAGTCGGCAGGCTTCAGCGTCTGCATGTCGTCGCTGCTCTGTCGCACTCCGCCGCGACGTTCCGCACCGGGCATTATCATTATCATGTTGCTGCCCATCTCGGAGATCTGCGCCTTTATAGAGTTTTTCGATCCCTGTCCGATAGCGAGCATGGCTATGACCGCGCCCACTCCGATGATCACTCCGAGCATGGTGAGGAAACAGCGCATCTTGTTGTTGCCAAGAGCCTTTATGGCAATCTTGAAAAGATTCTGAACGTTCATGGTTGCATGCTGTTGTCAGTCGTTTTCCGCCGGAAGGTTTCGGTAGACTTCCTCTGCCGACTGAATGTCGTTGTTATATTCGTCGCTCACTATATGCCCGTCGCGCAGCGTTATGTTGCGCGATGAGTAGAGTGCGATTTCCGGGTTATGGGTCACGAAGATGATGGTCTTCCCCTCCTTGTAGAGACGCTGGAAAAGGGTCAGTATGGAGAAGGATGTTCGGGTGTCGAGGTTTCCGGTTGCCTCGTCGGCAAGCAGGATGACGGGATTGTTGACCAATGCACGGGCTATCGCCACACGTTGCTGTTGACCTCCCGACATCTGATTGCTCTTGTGATACAATCTCTCGCCCAGTCCCACTTCGCGGAGACAACGCTCCGCACGTTGCGCACGTTCCTTCGCGCTGACCGATGAGTTGTAGAGCAGAGGCAGCTCAACGTTTTCAAGGGATGTGGTCTTGGGCAGGAGGTTATAGTTCTGGAATATGAACCCTATCTTGCGGTTGCGTATCTTGGCACGCTCGTTTTTCCCCATACCTCTTACGGGAATACCGTCGAGATAGTATTCTCCGGAGGTCGGTGTGTCAAGACATCCCAAAGTGTTGAGGAGGGTGGATTTGCCGGATCCGGAAGTACCCATTATTGTGACGAACTCACCTTCGTAGATCGTGAATGACACTCCTCGGAGGGCTTTGACCGTCTCATCACCCACTTTGAAATATCGTTTGATATTATCTAATCGTATAATCTCTTTGGGCATGGTCTTATCTCTTTCTGTTGGCACCCGGAGGTTTGGGCATGAACGGATTCTCTTCACCTTGCCCCTCTTTCTGGGGCTGCATCATCTGTAGATGGTATTGTAGTGCCACCTTGTCGCCGGGTTTAAGCCCTGTTTTTATCTGCTGATATACGCTGTTTGACACGCCAAGTTCCACGTCTGTCTGCACGAGGTCATTTCCGCGCACCACCCACAGGGTGTGTTTGCCCGGTTCGGACAACGGTTTCGGTTGCGGCAGTTTGTCATCCTCGCCGGCAGGCGTCGGTTGGAATTTCAAGGCTTTGAGGGGCACGGCGGTCACGTCGTTAAGCTCAAGGGTGTAGATCGTCAGATTGGCGGTCATGCCCGGTATGAGCTTGTGTTCGGGATTTGCCGCACCTACGATCACTTCGTAGGTCACGACGTTGTTGGTGGTGGTAGGGTTGATGCGCACTTGCGTCACGGTTCCGTCAAACGTATCATCGGGGTAGGAGTCTACGGTAAATGTAACGTGTTGACCTACTTTTACCTGACCTATGTCTGCTTCATCGACAGCACCTACCACCTGCATATTGTCAAGATCGGCGATTACGTATAGATTCGCAACGTTCATGCTTGACACGACAGTCTGACCGACTTCCACTTCTCGCGATACGACAATACCGTCAATAGGGGAGTAGATCTCTGCATAGTTAAGGTTTTTGGCGGCTCTCACCCGGTCTGCCTGAGTCTTTTCGTAGCTCAGACGCGCCACATCGAAATCCTTCTTTGAGGTCTGGAATTCATAATCCGATATAAGTTGCTCATCATGGAGAGCCTTATCCCGCTCATAATTCTTCTTGGCATATTCATAATTAGCCTTAGCGGATGCCATTGAAGCGTCGGCACTTTTCAACTCGCTGTCAAGAAGCGTCTTCTCAATCTCTGCAAGGAGTTGTCCTTTCGTCACGGTATCGTTATAATCCACGTATAGCTTATCTATGATACCTGTGACCTGGGTGCCTACGTCGACCGATGTCACCGACTCCATAGTGCCGGTGGCAGTGACTATTTCCGACATGGATGTCGGCTCCACTGTATAAGTCTCAAGTTCCATCCGTGGCTTCTCGGAACATGAGGTGACAGCCATCACTATTGCGGCTGCCGGCATAAAGTTGATATATCTCATATAAATTATTTACATCACCACCTCTTTCGTGGCATAATAATTGATTGTCTTATTCGCCAATATAGCCATATACTTGCTTTGCAGAAGTTCCAGCTTGGCATTAAGTAGATTATTGTGTGCGGAGAGCAATTCCTGGGGATTGACGAGACCGAGCTCAAACTGCCGGTTGACGAGATCATCCGTCAGACGGGTGGATTCAAGCTGGATAAGTCCGGAGTCATATTTCGCCTTGGCATTAGTCGCGTCGATGTAAAGGCTCTCTATAGTCTGAGAAAGGTCGTCGAGGAGCGTTTTCTTAGTCAGGTCGTACTCCATCTCTGCAAGTTTCGCTTTCGCAACGGCTCTTTTTGTGGAATTACCGTCAAAGATAGGTATGCTTATGTTGACTCCGATATTCTCATTGAAGTTATGTCCCATCTGGGTGCCCCACGCGCTCCCACCGGAATTATAATCGGAACCTATTCCTCCTGAAAGGGATATAGTAGGCTTATTGCCGGCCTTGGCAATCTTCACGTCGTTGGCATATATCTCCTTGTTCAGCTCATTGCTCCTTATACCGGGAAGCCAGGCGGATGCGATGGAGAATGTCTCCGATTTTGAGGGAACAGGTTGTGTTATCTCGGAATCGGGGAAACTTACGTCGGCTATCTCCATGTCGTAGTCAAGACCAAGTTCAAGAATCTTCTTCAGATTCATCTTGGCATTCTTGAGATTGCTCCGGGCCTGCACGAGATTGTAGGAATCCTGTGCCATCTGGCTCTCTATCTGGGCATAATCCACTTTTGAGGTGCGTCCCGATTCCATCAGCCGTTTTGCGCGTTTGGTCTGGGAAGTACTCACCTCAAGAGTCTGTTCTGCGATTGTGACCGCCTCCTTGGCATACATTATGTTGAGGTAGGCCTGAAGGATGCCGAGTTTGAGTGTTTTCACAACGTCTTCGCCTGCGAGTGCCTGCTGGCGTTGCAATATCTTTGAGGATTCAAGACGATATTTTCTCACGTTGCCTTCCCATACGGTCCAGTTGGCATTTATGCCGTAGCTGCTTCCGTAGGTGTTGGCGTTCATCCCTTTTTCGGGAGAGGGATAGTTGGTGAATGACTGGTTTGTTGAGAATCCCACGGTAGGTAGCCATGCATCCTTAGCCGAAGCGATATCCTGGTCCGCCTGTAGGATGTTGAGCAGCGTGCGTCGTATGTCGGTGGTGTTGGCAGTAGCCCAATTAATGCAGTCGTCGAATGTCCATACAGAGGGCATCTGCATTGTGGGAGCTGCCACCACCATTTCCGCCGACAATTCTGTCGGCTTGCTCTCCTGCGCGTTGCCGATAAACGGCGAAAGCAACGCTGGGAATATCAGAAGAGGGTATGTGGAAGTTACTTTCATAAAATTGTGTAGGTTTCAGATATATATAAATCCGGAAAACTTCTTTAAGCCTTGACATTTGAAGTTATCCGGATGCAAAATTATAAACCACATTGTCAACATTAAAGCAAAGTCGCTACATACGCCCAAAAGCGGTATAGAAAGTGATAAAACGTCGGTGAAAGTCGCTTCGACCCTCCAAATGTTAAAATAGATTAAGACTCTCCTCAAATCATTTATCGTAGATTCTTATCTATACATGCAAGCGTTTACAATATTTTATGTATCTTTGTAGCCAAAACTGACAATTTTTTTAATGAAAAAGTCAGTACAGAAATGGAGACCGTTCAATTTACATAAATAGTATTGATTTTTTGCAATGGGAGGACTTTTAGCATTCAGAGTCGAAAACTTTAATACGACAGCAGAACGTGAGCAGTTTCGGTTTCTCTGTGAGCAACTCAAAGCTCAGTATGAGGACTCGAATGAGTTCTGTGTGTTCGCAGGCAATTATAATATTGGATGCGAGTTAGATGCGATCTTTATAAAGAAGGATGCTATTATTTCTATAGGATTCAAAAATTATGGAGGTAATGTAATTGCCAATGAAAATGGAGAATGGACATGCGATGGTAAAATTATTAAGGATGGTTCGAGAAAGACTGTCCTTCAACAATCTAGGATAAATCATTCTACAGTAAAAAAAAGAACTTAAAGCCTTAGGCGTTGAAAAAAATCAAATTAAGGACGTACCACACCTTATTATTTTTCATCAACCGATAGAGTTGGTGAACAATTTAAGTGCCATCAACAAGTCTTGGCTTCACATTACAGATAACGAACATTTCATTGAAAAGTTGGATGACATCACTTGTCCTCATACCGACTTTGATCCATTCGGAATCGTTAATCTTGCGGAAACTCTCAACTTAAGTCCTTTCTACCTGACGGAATTCAGCAATGCTACTTATGATAAAACTACGACACCTCTTGATAATTTTCAGTTATTTGAGGATATTAAAACTTATGAGGAGCAACAGAATAATTTCACTATTTTAGAAGAGGGAAAAGAACCTTTTGGAACAAATTCTATTGAAGGGACAACTGATAATAATAATTTTCCTAATAAATCCGCACAATTGGCATTTGAAACTAACGAAAAGATAATGCCATTAAAGGGATATTCAGAACAAATCATTAATGCTGTTTGGGGAAATAATGAAATGAAGGTAAATATTATGTGTTATGATAATTTTTGCTTAGCATTCCCTCTATTGGCTCCTAAAATCAATCAAGAACATTTGGTTATAGTAGAAGGAGATTATACAGAGGAAGAACGACTACATTTACAACGTTTTCTTAAGAAGGAGGTTTTTATTATCTCCGAAAAGATGTTTGGTTGGCAAATGGGCGAATACAAAGGAAGCACAAAAAATGCAATGGCGACAGTTACCCCTGTTCAACAGGTTCAGATAACTCCTTTAGATTTCCCTATAGTATATTCATTACCTCAATGGGTTGATGATTTAATCTTTGATGAATTAAAGGCAGAATATGCACCAGATCATATAAGGTTTGAATACAATCTGAATTTGGACAGTAAAGAAGTACTCACTTATCTTGGAACTTATTTTCCAAGAAGCTATGCTGAAGTATACCACCTTTTTAGTAAATTGCTTTTTGCAAAAGAACAAAAAACATTCATGGGTGAGAAGAATACGTTGAATATTCTTGATTTGGGTTGTGGTACAGGGGGAGAGATATTGGGGCTTCTGAACTATATGTCAGAGAAATGGCAACAAATGTTTAAAAGGTTGTTTCTTTAAAGAAGAGATAAAAGTGAATCATTCCAGAAAAAACAATGATATTAGCAAAATCGTTTTTCGCTTTATATCACATAGACAATTACTCAATATATTTGAGAACAATAACGTAGCAAACAACATACAGTGTAAAATAAATTAAATCACAATAAATATGGCAGATTTTGATTCTGAATTTTTCATAGACTACTCTAGTCTCGATGATTTTCATAGACAACTTATTGATAGAAAAAACAACAAGTCAATGGTCGTTTCTGGAAGTGCAGGAAGTGGAAAATCGTTGATAGCTCTTCACAAAGCAAAACAAATTGCGGCGTTAGGTGAAAGCTATACAATAATTGTATACACAAAATCCCTGCGAAAATACTTTGAAGATGGATTGCGCAAACTGGGGTTGAAGAATGTATTCCATTATCATCAGTGGCGTCATAACCAACACAAGGTTAAATATCTGATTGTAGATGAATGCCAAGATTTCACCAAAGAAGAAATTGAAGAGATGAAGCAATATGGCGAGCATTGTTTATTCTTCGGAGATTCTGCACAATCAATAATGGGTTTTGGAAATCGTTCTGAAACTCAAACAATTGAGAAAACTGCATCAGATATGGGTATAGCTCCAGACCCATTGTATTTTAATTATAGATTAACAGAGGAAATTGCTGCGTTAGGAGAAAGAGTCGGAAACGTTGAAGACCTTGTTATCAAATGCAAACGTAAGGGTGAGAAGCCAAATCTAATAGCTGCCAGCAGTTATGATGAACAGCTTGATAAGATAGCTGAGATTATAAAGAATAGGTCGTTAACTAATGTCGGCATACTTCTCCCCTTCAATACAGAAGATAAAGGAGAATAGTCTGTAGAGTATGTTAAAGATTATCTAAAACGTAAAGGTGTAACCTGTGAGTTTAAGTATAACGCTAATCAGGATACAGAGATGGATCTTGACTTCCATTCTTCAAACCCCAAGATAATGACTTGGTGGTGTGCGAAAGGATTGCAATTTAAGGATGTTTTCATTCCTGGTTGTGAAAAAAGAACAGATAAGAGAGCGGCATTATATGTGGCTATGACAAGATGTAGCGAAAGATTATATTTGGGGTATACTTCCAGCTTATCTTCTTTGTTCCCATCACAAACAGATTCTGTTTACAATAATAATGACGATATAGAAGTTATCTAAAGATGAAATTATTTATACCAACAACAACCTTGAACATTGACAATATACTCTCTACAGAGTGTATTGCTCCATTGGCTTTTTACAAGGGGCGAGAGTATGGATATAACCAATTTTATAAGATTGATTGTATGCCATATTCAAATGTTCAATTGTGTTTTTCAAAAGTTCCGCATTTTGAAATAAATGATATCGAACACCATAGTTTCCCTTTGGTATTAGAAGTGACAATATCTGATAATAATGGCCAATTTAAACAAATTAAAGACATTGATGGTGTCAAAGTGTATCAGACCGATGATATTGTGCGCCTTACGCCTTATAACACTAGAGTACTATTCTATAATCCAACAGCTCTAAATACGGCTAAATTAAGTTGTTCTGATAGCCTAACAAATAAACTAGGAGATAGATATAGCTTTAATCTCTGTCATCCAGAATTTGACTTAGTGTCATTTATTTGTAGGGTCAAAATTGACGATTTTTGTACTGGATATAATGAGAAAGTGCTTCAAGATAATAGGCTTAATAAAGTCAAAGGCTTTATATTTGGCTATTACCTTGGTGTTGCCAAGTCCCTCTCTACAAATAGTGCGAAACTTTTGAAAATTCAAAAGCGTATTTATGATATAATTGCAGCCATAAAAAACGATGGTGGTTACAATAGCTCTGCTTCAATTGAAGAGTTGTCACAACTTGATGCGGAGTATAAAAGAAACGACCCTACAATGAGGCAATGTAAAGAGAAATGGAATAAATACCTTGAAAATTTGCATATTCCGTTTGAATCTATGGAAACTGTTCTAAAAGATTTTGATGAGAACGATGGTATTAAGACTTCTTTTATGAGAAAAAATGGCTTTGTACCGAGTGTGTCATTAATGCAGTATGGCTTCTATAATTTAGAAGGATATCGGAATGCACTAACCACATATACAACATCAATAGTAAACTCTGATAGAAAGAAACTACTTGACAAGTTTACCGATTCAATCAAATTGACCTTTGATCTTGCCCCATCATATGAAACATGTATGCTTGCAAAGGAAGATGAGAATACAACACTATTCAATAAATTTATTGACCGAATTTTGTGGAGAGACCAATGTCCGACACCTGAAACACTAAGAACCGAACGATTTAGAGGTTGTTTAAAAATTATTGTTAACAGAGGTGAGTTTTCGGAGCGTCAACACC
>NZ_SRYB01000089.1:0-467 GCF_004793975.1 Lepagella muris | reverse complement strand
CTTTGTTCCCTGACAAAAGAGGTTTACGATACTCTGTACCTTCCTCCCTCACGCGGCTTGGCTGGTTCAGTCTCCCGACCATTGACCAATATTCCTCACTGCTGCCTCCCGTAGGAGTCTGGTCCGTGTCTCAGTACCAGTGTGGGGGACCTTCCTCTCAGAACCCCTACGCATCGTCGGTTAGGTGGGCCGTTACCCCGCCTACTGCCTAATGCGCCGCATGCCCATCCCTGTCCGGCCGAAGCCTTTCCTGCCTCCGGGATGCCCCGGTGGCATGTACGCGGGTTTAGCCCGCCTTTCGGCGGGTTGTCCCCCTGACAGGGGCAGGTTGCATACGTGTTACTCACCCGTGCGCCGGTCGCCGGCGGAGAAAGCAAGCTTCCTCCCCGCTGCCCCTCGACTTGCATGTGTTAAGCCTGCCGCTAGCGTTCATCCTGAGCCAGGATCAAACTCTCCGTTGTTTGTAT
>NZ_SRYB01000088.1:0-517 GCF_004793975.1 Lepagella muris | reverse complement strand
GATTGCGGATGCAAAATTACAACCCTTTCCGGCGTTTTGCAAATAATTTTATGTTATAGAGCATATTTTTCTAAAATCCGACAGCTATATCACTATATCTCAATCAAATCAATAAATGTTAAAATATCTTTCATTTTATTAACGAATGAACTTTTTACCGTATTACTGCGTTATAGTGAGACTGAAATGTCGCGAAAAAAGCGGGCAGATAAAGAATCTGCCCGCTTTTTTTTTACAATTTTGATGACCATGATGACTGAGACGAGTGAGACGACTTGGACTGCTGAGACTACTTAGATAACTTAGACTACTTGGACTGCTTGGAACAATAATGATAACCCCGATAAGAATTATCAGAAGCCCTATCGCTAAAAGAAGTCCAAGAGGTCCAAGAAGTCCCAGCCGTCCAAGAAGTCCAAGCAGCTGCTATCCCCTCCGGGGATAACAACAACCACCACAACAAAAAAAGAAAGCCGGCTGATCGCTCAGTCGGCTTCCATAAGGCGGCGATTACCTA
>NZ_SRYB01000087.1:0-564 GCF_004793975.1 Lepagella muris | reverse complement strand
GTTACTATGTACTTCGATACATCAAGAAATAACGGAATGATCGAAGGGCGCATGGGGGATGCCTTGGCTCTCGGAGGCGAGGAAGGACGTGACAAGCTGCGATAAGCCACGGCGAGGGGCAAATACCCATTGACCCGTGGATCTCCGAATGGGGCAACCCGGCGGGAGCGATCCCGTCACCCTGCAGAGCAGGGGGCGAACGTGGGGAACTGAAACATCTAAGTACCCGCAGGAAGAGAAAGTAAGAACGATTCCCCAAGTAGCGGCGAGCGAACGGGGATGAGCCCAAACCGGCGGTGTCGCAAGGCATGTGCCGGGGTTATAGGACCGACATAACGGACCAAGGATTCTAGTGGAAGCGCATGGAGCGGCGCGCCACAGCGGGTGAGAGCCCCTTACACGAAAGGATCCGCGGAACAGGTCGGCACCTGAGTAGGCCGGGACACGAGAAATCCCGG
Organism: Lepagella muris; assembly: GCF_004793975.1. Lineage (NCBI taxonomy): Bacteria > Pseudomonadati > Bacteroidota > Bacteroidia > Bacteroidales > Muribaculaceae > Lepagella > Lepagella muris. The sequence goes on along the minus strand of NZ_SRYB01000087.1, from coordinate 106 downwards.
TTGAATTGTCGGGGACCATCCCGAAAGGCTAAATACTACCGAGAGACCGATAGCGAACGAGTACCGTGAGGGAAAGGTGAAAAGCACCTCGGACAGAGGAGTGAAA
>NZ_SRYB01000086.1:0-632 GCF_004793975.1 Lepagella muris | reverse complement strand
TACAACCGCTGTTGGACTATTTAGGCGTTTAGGGTGACGCAATGACGAAGTCAGGAAATATGTTTAATGGTATACAGCATCCATCAATATGGCTCCAACCTATTTCAGGAGAACCGGTTTGTCTCAGGGAATTTTCGTATGAGGACTATAAGTCACGTATGGATTAAATAATATTCTCTTTTTGGCGTATTCAAGGTGTTGTGTCCCAGATGAATGTAATTCTAAGGAGAGGTAAAAGTTGGGATAGTCAAAACATTCTTATCTATATTTTTGTTGTATAGATGAAAAATGTATAACTTAAATGTTAAAGACATGAAGAAATATAGATGTGAAGTTTGCGATTGGATCTATGATCCAGAAGTTGGTGATCCCGAGAATGGAGTTGCTCCAGGAACTGCATTTGAAGATATACCCGATGATTGGGTTTGTCCTCTTTGCGGCGTAGGGAAAGATGAATTCGTTGAAGAGTCATAATTAATATGTAACTCAATATTTAAAAGGAGGATATGTCAATTAGCTGATATTTCCTCCTTTTTATGTTTTATAAAATGAAGTATAGGCAACTTCAGTTATTCTATAAGTACTTCAGAAAAATAAATGAACATATCAAGCTCTCATAGTAAAGTTGATGC
>NZ_SRYB01000085.1:0-690 GCF_004793975.1 Lepagella muris | reverse complement strand
CTAAAAACAAGGTATTATGAACGATATGCTCGCTTGCATTTCCTCCATCCCCGATACAAGAGGATGGGGAGGGGGATCCTATTCCCAAAGAAATAGCTTCTATCCTACGGATGCTGAAGACTATCTCAAAAGAGAACGTGCCCTTCAGGAGGGAATCTCTATTGTCAGGAATTTGGCGGATAATCCTATCAAGCCAAACCGGATCCAGCAACTGATGAACGAATGTCACTTCGGTCTGCTACAGATCAAGGATGCCAACGAATGGATTGAGGACGCCCTCATGCGTCCGGACCCGGTGGCATTGTGGAAATCTCTATGGTATGAGGAGGAGATATGCTGTCTGTTTGCCGACAGCAACCTCGGTAAATCGGTATATGCCTGCAATATTGCCAACGAAATATCAAAGACAAGACCGGTGCTATACTGTGACTTTGAGCTTAGCGACAAGCAGTTCCAAATCCGTTTCACAAATACCCAGACTCAAAAACGGTATGGGTTCAATAAGAATTTCAAACGTGCGGAGCTGTCGGATGCTGCAAATTACTGTGAACCTTGTAATTTTGAGGAGGCGGTGATCAAGTCGATTGAGGATACGGCGTTAGGGCTAAGTATCAAGACCATAATAATCGACAACCTGACATGGATCTGCAACTCGTCTGACAATGGTGATGCCGCAGGCATACTGATGGC
>NZ_SRYB01000084.1:0-710 GCF_004793975.1 Lepagella muris | reverse complement strand
TTACCTATAATCCAGAGAAAAGAGAATTGTGGACTTATAACAACATGACACGAGGAATGTCTACGCAAGATAAAATTCTATGCAATTCAATGTTTTCAGCTGCTGCATTTCTTGTATGCGAAGCGCTTGCCGTTCCATCTGGCGGAGCATCTCTCTTGGTTGGATTAGGTTTTACCGTAGCATCCACGTATGTCTGTGACTAAATAGTATTTATCATGACAGCCTCTCTTAAAAATTATAAATTGGTCTATCTTTGGTATTTTGTTATAAACATTTCTTTGAGTATAGGCCTTATTTTGATACAATATCTAAATTTGGATATGCCAAAATTAAAGAATTGGTTTGAGACTGGCATCTGCACTTTCGGTATATTTATGCTCTTATCCTTATGGAGCAGTGCATTCATAGCTACATCCAGCTATATGGGTAAATACATCATAGATTCCAAAATAACTAAATTATTCACATTTGCATTAATCATAATTGATGGCCTGACATTATATTATGTTTCATTTGGTCATTATGATTTTCTTAAGCCGTGTGTGGCATGTCTAATAATTTGGATTTTGGGATTCGGATGCTCAATATTTCTAAATAAAAGATTTATAATCTGGAATAATCAGTGACATCCTAACGACCATTCCCATACTCCAACGGAGAATCCATACTCAGGCATTTCATCATAACCCAATAACTCCGCGCTCCCCGTG
>NZ_SRYB01000083.1:0-785 GCF_004793975.1 Lepagella muris | reverse complement strand
GCATCAACTTTACTATGAGAGCTTGATATGTTCATTTATTTTTCTGAAGTACTTACCTATTATTACACCGAGCGCGACAGGGTGGTTACCCTTTACAGCCCCACAGCTCCCGACGGCACCATGTTACGCAAATATGCTAACAGCGGAAACTATGATGTCGCTATGGTTGGACTAAGCGGTACAGCTAAATTCTTTGGAGGCAAGCTGATTGCAAAAGTGCGTCCACAATATTGGCATAGAAATATAACGGGTGAATATTCTCTGTCGTTGAACGAAGTGACATGTTCAGCACAATTGACATGGTATTTCGGCAACTTTTATCTGTTCGGATGGTATATGACACCAAGCACATATATTCCTGATGAGTCAGGAATGAAAGAGCATACTCCTTCAAGCTATCAGATACAGTTGGGCTGGGGAAAAGGTGGATGGCGGCTATCTGCCACCGCACATAATTTCCTTCGTTCTTCATGGGAAACCTCTCGACAGGAACTGTATAGCCGGAACTATAGTTTTGACAAGCGAGATTTCGGCATAGATGGCCACATGCGCTTTCAGCTCTCTGCCACATATACTTTCGGATACGGAAAGAAAGTGCAGCGTGGCAATGAAGTAAGTGGTGGAAGCTCATCTTCTTCTGCAATTTTGAAATAGAAATAGCTTAATAATACAATACAACAATGAAAAAAGTATTAATTTTTATTCTTTCGCTTGTAATGGCAAGCGTTGTTTATGCCGATGATTGGCAGACGCAAAAGGGTTATCGAGGTTTTGCCGATTTAGGA
>NZ_SRYB01000082.1:0-789 GCF_004793975.1 Lepagella muris | reverse complement strand
AGAGCCTTCAGACTTTCGCTCTCATTTTCAAGTTCCGTCACACGATGCGCCAGATTCTCAGCCTCAAGAGCCTTCTTGTCCATCTCCAATTGAAGATTCTTATTTTCAAGTTCATACCGTTCATTTTCAAGAGCTACCATATCTTTTTCTGCTTTCAGTTTGGCATTTTCCGCTTCTTTTGACCGTGCTTTTTCAAGAGCCAACTTTTCATTCGCGTTCTTGCTCCGGAATAATAATATCAATATGAATACACCCATTAATAGTATAATAATCCCTCCGATGCAACCCCATATAATACGGGAATGACGCTGAGATTCATTCTGAGCCATAAGCTCAATCTGATGCTTCTCTTTAATGGATGCTGCCTTCTGATCAAATTTAATGGCATTTATGGAGTCCCATCTATGGCTAAAATCCCAATATGTGGAGAATGCTTCTTTATAGTTATCCATCTCTTTGAAAACTCCAACAGCTATGGATTCATATTTTAGAGTATCATAACCCAATTTAGAATCTTCAAGAATTTTGAGTATTTGTATAGCTTTATTATTATCACCCAATTTATTATAAGCCATTGCCAAGTCCAAGGCATTATTAGGATTAAGAGTCAAGCCACCTTCTTGTTGCTCCATCCAATCCTCAATGTCATGTTTAGACCCGAATTGTATAAAATAGGCTAAAATCCGTCCCTGAAATCTTTGATTAAATTTATTGTTATTAAGAATTCCAAGTTTATTGCATTGATCAATTAAACTATCGGCGCGTGAACGATTATATAATATAATTGAT
>NZ_SRYB01000081.1:0-818 GCF_004793975.1 Lepagella muris | reverse complement strand
ATCGGGGATGGAGGAAATGCAAGCGAGCATATCGTTCATAATACCTTGTTTTTAGGTTGATATTTGTTTGATGCCGCAAAGTTATACATGAACCCATAACCCGCTTTGTTATTTTGAAACTAATCTGACATTTTATTTGGTGTTTCGCTTGTTTCGCTGTTTCACCCGAAACAAGCGAAACACCCGAAACAAGTGAAACACCCGAAACAAGCGAAACGCACACTGAGAATTATATAATACCCCAATTTTTCTGGATGCCCGCAAGAGAGCAGGTCTTACTTTCGGATATCAAAAATTTTTCAAAAATTTCGACATGATGGCAGCTGTCTATAACAGTAATGATATATTTTACTGCTTCCTCAATCTTATATATGGCTATTGTTAAAAAACGGTGTTAAAAGTTTGCGTAAATGGATTTTAATGTCTATTTTTGTGAAAACTAAAACATAATGCCATGTCTACCTATATCAATCCGATGACCGATTTTGGTTTTAAGTACATCTTCGGACGAGAGGAGTCGAAGGACTTTCTTATTGATTTCCTCAATAACTTGTTGAAGGATGAGCCGGGTTTTGACAAGATTGTTGATCTCCAGTATCTTGACAAGGAGAAGAGCCGGAGGCGTAAGAGGGAGAGGGGTGTGATCTATGACATCCACTGTCAGACAACAAACGGTAAACGCTTTACGGTCGAGATGCAGAACAGCAACCAGAATTATTACATTGACCGTATGGTCTATTATGCTTCGAAGGCGATAGTTGACCAGGGAGAGGTAGGGTCGGACTGGCTGTATGAGTTTGAGCCGATATACATCATCT
>NZ_SRYB01000080.1:0-898 GCF_004793975.1 Lepagella muris | reverse complement strand
AGAGCTTGTTTAAAAACAAATGTGAATAAAAAAGAGCACCAAATCAAATAATCAGGCACTTATGCTTTTAAGATTGTTTTAATAAGTGAAAAAGAACAAACAAACTCAAAGAATCATGTATCTGACCGATTTGACTGATGCTCAAAAGGAGTATATAAAAGGAACAATTCTCATGGATAATTGGCGTAGCAAATATGACTTTTTTCTCATACTTGACGCAATCATCTTCATTGATGTCAGTGGAGTTCAATGGAGAAATCTCCCACACGAATACCCCAAATGGCAGACAGTGTACTACTATTTCAGGCGTTGGGGAGCAATGGATGCCTTTTCTGAATTGGAGGATGTCCTGGTTCAGGAAGTAAGGCTCAAGAGAGGGGAATCCCCAACTCCGACAATCGGGGCGATAGACAGCCAAAGCTCCCATTCCGCTCTTCCTCGCTCTGAAAAAGGTATTGACGGCAACAAGAAGGTCAAAGGTGTAAAACGCAATATAATAACCGATAAGGATGGTGATATCCTGGAAGGTTCCACGACTCCAGCCAATATGCACGACTCCAAGACTGCCTATGCGCTTGTCGCCTTGCTTGTGGCGACTTTCCCCTGGATCAAACGCATTTATGCAGATAGGGGGTATCGTGGCAACTTCATTGAAACAGCCAAGCATGACTTCGGAATTGATATTGAGATTACACATTCTAACTACAGCGGTAAATTTGTCCCTGCCAAGAAGAGATGGGTTGTGGAGCGGACTTTCGCGTGGTTGGATAACTTCAGACGGCTATGCCGCAACTATGAGGAAACCACTGCATCCGCCAATGAAATGCTCATGGTGGCAGCTGTGGTGTTGACGCTCCGAAAACTCACCTCTGTTAACAATAATTTTTAAACAACCTCT